>NZ_JBEXDG010000061.1:0-62195 GCF_040605635.1 Dactylosporangium sp. NPDC005555 | reverse complement strand
AACGCCCTCGAATGGGCGACCACCTGCCCGCCGCCACTGCGCAACTTCGACCGCATCCCCCGCATCCGCTCCGAACGGCCGGCATTCGACGCGAAGCTCCCGCAACTGACCAGGGGCAGCCAGTCGGAGCGAGCTACGTAATCCTTTGAGCCGGAACAGGTCCCGAGCTCCGCACTGCGATGCCGCGCCGGCATGGCAGTCCGTTTGCGCCGCGACCGCAGCCACTTCCGCATGCCGCAATCCCGCTCACTCGGCGAGTGGCGGGCGCGAAAGAGGGGCTGGCGGGCATATGGTCGGCCGGACACGGCGACCTCCGCGAGACCAGGACGGGGCAGGACATGGACCAAAGCACCCGAGACGAGTTGCTCGGCAGCCTGGCCGAGGCAGTCGGGTCCGTCACCGTCGCGCACCCGACGCGGGTTGCCATCGACGGACCCCCCGCCGCCGGCAAGACCACCCTCGCCGACGAGCTGGCCGTCATCCTGCGCGACCAGGGCCGCGACGTCATCCGCGCGACGATCGACGATTTCCTCTTCCCCCGGGCACAGCGCTACCCGCGCGGCGAGTACTCGGCCGAAGGCTGCTACTTCGACACCCACGACTACGACGCGCTGAACCGGGTTCTGCTCGATCCGCTCGGCCCGGCCGGAGACCGACGCTTCCAACACGCGGTCTACGACCGCACAACGGATACTGCGCTGTCCCCGCCGGCCACGACTGCCCCAGCCGACGCCGTGCTGGTCTTCGACGGCGTCTTCCTCATGCGCCCGGAACTGATCGACCGGTGGGACCTGCGCGTCTTCGTGTCGACCGCACTCGAGAAGACCGTGGACCGTGCCGTGATCCGAGAGCGCCAGGTGTCATCCCGGCCCGAGGTCGAACGGCGCTGGCGCGAGCGGTACATCCCCTCCCAGCAGTTCTACTTCGCCACGGTCCGCCCGACCGACCACGTCGACATCATCGTGCACAACGACGAGCCCTACCTGCCGGTCTGGGAGACCCGGACACACTGACCGCACTCAATTCGGCGATGTCCGGACGCGGCTCGGGGCCTCGACCGCATCTTCGAAGCCCACGACCCCTTGACCCCGTTTGTGGCGCGCCGGAGTGGGTAGCTCGCGAAACGCGCGTGCCGGCCGCACTCGCGCGAAGGCGGCGCCCGTCTCGATCACGAGTGTTCCATCGATCCGCTCCTGCGAGTCCGCTGACCAGGTCACCGACCAACCGCGCGCACGCGGTGCACGGAAGGAGTGCCCAGGGCCAGCATGGCGCCGCCAGCAGGGGATGACGACGGAGACGGCCGGGAGCAGCGGCAGCCACTGCTCGGCCGCGGGATGCTACTGCTCTTCATTGCTCTGATCGGCTGTTTCACCGCTTGGGGCATAGCGCAGGACCTGACCACGCCGATGGTGGCGGGCTTCAAGCGAATCTTCGAGATGAGCACCTTCCAGGCGTCGCTCGTCCAGCTGGCCTACTTCGGCGCGTACTTCCTGCTCGCGCTTCCGGCGGCCTTCATCAACCAGCGCTTCGGCTACAAGACGGGAATCCTCACCGGACTGGGCCTGGCGGCGCTGGGCGCCTTCCTCTTCTATCCGGCGAGCAAGATCATGACGTACGAGGCGTTCCTGCTGGCCCTGTTCGCGATGGCCGCCGGCTGCTCGATCCTGGAGACCTCCGCGAACCCGTACGTCATGTCGCTCGGCTCGGAGGAGACGGCGACCCGGCGGCTGAACTTCGCCCAGGCATTCAATCCGCTGGGGACGAACATCGGTGTGCTACTGGCTTCGACGCTCATCCTGCCCAAACTCGTGGACCCGGTGGACATCTCGTCACTGAGCCCAGCCCAGCTGCACACCATCCGCGCGGGCGAGCTCGGTGCCGTGATGGCCCCTTACCTGGGGCTGGCCTTCCTCCTGCTGCTCATCGCCGTCGCCATCGCGAGCCAGAAGGCGCCGCCGATCGTCGAGGAGTTCCCCGATGCCGGCCCGCATGCCGGCGGCACCGGTCACCTGTTCGGCGTGCTGTGGCGCAGCAAGCGCTACCGCTTCGGGGTGATCGCCCAGTTCGCGAACATCGCGGCTCAGGTGTGCACCTGGACGTTCCTGATTCAGTATGTACAGCAGGCACTGGGCGGCAGCCTGCAGAAGGGCGGCGCCTACCTTCAGGTCAGCTTGCTCGTCTTCCTCGGATCACGATTCCTGATGACGTGGGTGATCGGTCGCGTGCGCGCCACCAAGGTGCTCGCCGTGCTGGCCCTGCTGGCGGTGATGCTCTGCGTGTTCGCGATGTCGAGTCCCAACCTCGCCGGGGTCCTCGCCGTGGTCGCCCTGTCCTTCTGTCTGTCGCTCATGTTCCCGACGATCTACGGCGTCGCCCTCAAAGGGCTCGGGCCGGCGACCAAGTTCGGCGCCGCCGGACTCGTGATGGCCATCGTGGGCGGCGCGATCATGCCGCTGCTCCAGGGCAAGCTCGTGGACCAGACGAGCGCGGCGATCTCCTTTGTCGTCCCAGCCGCATGCTTCGCCGTCGTCGGGCTCTACGCCCTCTACGACCTGAGGGCCGCGCCCGGGTCCGTCCGCGTGAGCACCGAGCCGGGCCTGCCCGGGGATGCCGGGCCGAGCACCGTCACCGGGAGCGCGGCATGAGCCGCCTGCGCCGCGCGGTCGCGGCGGTCGCGGTCATAGCGCTCGCCGTGGCCGGCTGCGGCGCGCAGAAGCCGACGAGCGCCACGACGGACACCAATCAGCTCGAGGTCGTGTCGTGGTGGACCTCCGGGTCGGAAGCCGCCGCGCTGAACGTCCTCTTCTCCGCCGTGCACCAGTCGAATCCGAACGTCGATGTCGTCAACGCCGCGGTCGCGGGCGGCGCCGGGTCACAGGCGGTCGTGGCGCTGGCCAAACGGCTGCAGCACGGCAACCCACCCGACGTCTGGCAGACCTTCGCGGGCAAGTCCGTGCAAGGCTACGCCGACCGCGGCGTCATCCGCGACGTCACGTCGGTCTTCACCGAAGGCGACCTGCGCGCGACGATGCAGCCGACCATCCTGCGTTCGCTCATGCGCGACGGCAAGCCGTACGGGGTGCCGACGGGTGCCCATCGCAGCAACATGCTGTGGTTCAACACCGCGCTACTCAACCGGGCCGGCGTCGCGCTGCCCTCCAGCGACTACACCCTCGCCGCCTTCCTGGACGGTCTGCGGAAGGTCAGGGCGTCCGGAGCCATCCCGCTGTGTCTCGGCGGCAAGGACCCGTTCACCACCGTCGAGCTGTTCGAGAACGTGCTGCTCAGCACAATCGGGGTGAAGGGCTGGCAGGACATGGCCGCCGACCGCCTCAACTGGCGCAGCGCGCAGGTGCGGACGGCGCTGCGGACCTTCGGTGCCATCCTCGCCTACGCCGATCCCGAGGCCGGTACGTCGACCTGGGACGCGGCGACGAAGAAGCTCGCCACCGGCGGCTGCGCCTTCGAGTCCCTGAACGACTCCGCGTACGGCGAGCTGGTCGCCGACGGCGCACGGGAGGGCAAAGACTTCGGAGCTGTGCCGTTTCCCGGCACCGGCGACAGCTTCCTCGCGGTTGTCGACGTCTTCGTGGCCGCGACCAGGGCCAGGAACGCCAAGAACGCCCTTGCCTTCCTCAGCGACATCAGCAAGCCGGCGACCCAGATCCCGTTCAGCAAGGCAAAGGGGTCGGTACCGGTGCTCCGGAACGTCGACGTTTCGTCCCTGTCCGCCTACCAGCGCGATGCCTCGAAGAGCCTCTGGGGCTCATCGGTGCTGCTGTCGGTCGCCCACGGCGAGGCCATGAGCCCGCAGTTCCAGGAGGGCTTCTACGACGCCGTGTCGAACTACGTACGCACCCGCGATCCGGACGCCTTCGCCCGGGATCTCGAAAACGCGGTCACCAAGGACAAGATCCCGCCACGCTGAGGCGGGGGTCAGGCTTTACGGCCTGCCGCGGGATGTGCCCGACGGGTGCGCCACCGCCGGTCGCCACCGTCGCAACAACGACAGTCACGGGCATGCGACCTCGTCGCTGAGCAGACTCGCCGGCTATGAAGCCGGCTATCAGATTGACTCGAGTCCTCGTCGTCGCGGCCACTGTCGCGGCGGCGGTGGCGATCGCACCGCAGGCCGCGTTCGCCATTCCCTCCGGCACCGGCTGGTCCGGCTCCTGGAAGTACACGGGCGGCACCAGCATCCAGGTCACCCTGGACGTGCCGGGCGCCAAGCTCGTCGCGAACGGCTGGGACGCGCTCGGGACACGCGCCTTCGTCCTGAACATCACCGACACCGTGGGCGACGGCAAGTGCGCCTACGTCAAGTGGACCGGGGCCGCGACCACCGAGCACTGGTCCTGCGGCAGCGGCACCACCGTGCAGGTCGCCGGGCTGCCGACCTCGAACAACGCCGTGACGGCCGTACTGTGCCGCGACTCCACCGCCCACAACAACAAGACCAACTGCAACGTCATCGACGTGCCCTCTTCCTACACCGACGACTTCATCCGCACCGAGGGCAACGCCGCCCACTGGAACTACTATGACGGCTACTCCGGCGAGGACTGGGGCGCCTGGATCACCATCGGCGACGTCGACTTCGCCTACTTCGGGTGGGACGACACGCCGACCGGCCAACGTTTGATCCAATCCTGGCTGACCGTCCTCGAGCCCGCCTGCGCCTCGGGCACCCTGCTCAACGCCACCCCGGCATCGACCCTGTCCTTCTGCTCCCAGTACGACCTCATCGAAGACCTGCCGGTCGCGAACGTCACCGGCACGGCATCGGGCAAGGGCTGCACCTGGGCCATCGCCAGCCGGATCCCCAACCCGCCCAAGCACTGCATCACGGTCCGCGTCCCCGAACCCAGCTGACCCCACCCGCCCCTCCGGCATCTCGGGCTCAGGGCGCGAGTTCAAACTCCACTCGCAGCCCTGAGCCTCGAGAGGGCGGTTCGTGAGGTCGACGCCTCGGGCTCGACGACCCTGATCAACCGGCCTCAGTCGCGCCGCGGCGCCAGCGCGAGCGTCGCCTTCTCCGCGCAACCCGTGACCGCCGCGATCGCGTCGCGGACGGCCTCCGGCGTGGCCTTGAAGCCGAAGACGGTCATGGCCAGGACCGGATGTCCGCCGCTGTCGAAGACCGGCGCGGAGATCACCCGCGCCTGCGCCAGCACCTCGTCGGAGAGCTCCGGCGGCTCGTAGTCCAGCGAGGCCACCAGCTCGTCGAGCTCCTCGTTGGGCACCGTGCCGGGTTCGGCGGCGAGCCGGCCGAGGGCCGCGGCGAAGCGCCGATGGCCCTCGCTGCCGAGGCCGATGGAGAACCCGCGCTCCCGGATGCGGGCCAGGGCCCGGATCTCGGCCTCCTGCGAGTCCGGCGCGAACTTGGCGACCCACGCTGCCTGCTCGCCCTCGGGCGCCCACGCCTCGAAGATCGAGGGGCCGTGCGGCCGGAACGGCAGGCGCTGGCCGACCAGCGTCGTGGGCTGGGCCGCGACCGTGGCCGAGGGCGGGTCGAGCTGGCCGATGACGACGACGCTGTCGCTCACCGGTGCGGTCACCAGGCAGCGCAGACCGTTGTCGGGCAGCTCCTGTGCGATCGAGCGGATGAGCTCGAAGTGGCGCAGCGGGCGGGTGAGGCTCATGTCCGGGTCGTAGGCGGTCAGGGTGAGCGGCGTGAAGCTGCCGTAGCCGCTGCGGAAGAACAGCAACGGGAGCTCGGTGCTCGCGGTGTCGAGGTGGCGCACCTCGGCGAGCGCGATCTTGTGGTCGCCGGCGTCGTGTACGGCGACCGGGACGCAGTCGATCCAGGCCACCGCGCCCTCGATGATCGGGGCGCCGGACGGGGCCGGGCGCCAGGGGACGCCCTCGAACCGCTCGGCGAGCGGAGCGGTCGCGATCCGGCGGCACACGTCGGACTGGTGGGCGGCGAGGATGTTGACGCACCAGTTGCCGGCCCGCCGCAGGTGCGGCCACGTCTCCGAGGTGACGCTCGGGTAGAACCCGACCAGCGGCGGGTGCATCGACACCGACGAGAACGAGCCGACGACCATGCCGATCGGCGGGCCGTCGTCCGGCTGGGCGGTGATCACGCAGACGCCGGTGGGGTACTGCCCGAGGACGTGGCGGAACCAGGCGGGGTCATCGGCCGAGCCGGCCTGGCGGTGGGCGGTGCTGGTCGACATCTTCGTCCTCTCCGTGCGGCTCAAGCGACTCACGCGTCTCCGGGCCGCAGTTCGCGGTCCTCGCGCAGCCCTATCGCGTCCGCCCACAGCGCGGTCAGGTGGTCGATCACGCCCTCGGGGTCCAGGGGCGGGTCGGGCGGGTCGGCGACGAAGGCGTCGTAGCAGTACGCGCTCACCATGAGGCTCATGGCCCGCGCCGTCTCCTCCGGGTCGAGGCCCGATCGGACGTGCCCGCTCTTCATGCCGCGGGCCAGGGACCGCGCGAAGGAGTGGCGGAAGCTGCCGACCCATTCCCGGCGCAGCTCGGCCAGCCGGGTATCACTCTGGCTGGCGGTCTCCCAGAGGCTGAAGAAGTCGCGGTTCTCCCACTGGGTCGTCACGATCGCGCTGACCGCCCGGCGCAGACCGAGGCGGCCGGTCGCCGCGTCCCAGAAGTCGGCCCCGCGGTTCAGCATGCGCAGGGCGCTCTCGCCGGCGAGCGTCGCCACGATGTCGTCGCGGTCGGCGAAGTACTGGTAGACGGTCCCCAGGCTCACGCCGGACTGCTGGGCGATGTCGCCGAGGGACACGTTCGCGTAGCCGTCGCGGGCGAAGAGTTTCTCGGCGACCTCGAGCAGCTTCTTGCGGGTCCGCAGGGCCCGCGGGCCGACCGGCGTCTCCCGCCCGTCCTGCCGCCGCACCGCCCCGCGCAGGTTGGCGGCGACCCGCTCCAGGCGCCGGCTGCGCGTCGGATCCGGCTCGTCAGACAGTTCCTGCATGCCGCCACCCTTCGTCGCCGGGTCTCCCAAAGTGAACGCGGAGGAACCATAGCGCCATCTGTGTGTCGTACGCCACCCTGAATCTGAACAGATTCAGGTACGTCGCCCACCCCTCCGCGAGGGCGGAGCACGTCGAGACCCATGCATATCTGCACAGGTGCACGCGACGGCACAGTGACAAACATGTTTCCGGCAGTCTCTTGCGCTCGTCGAGTTTCTGAGTAGATTCAGCAATCACTTGTTGAGACCGGCATCACACGCGCCGGGCACGCTCCCCTGGCTCCCCCTGCTTCGCACTCGATCGACACCCGCTTATGAGGAGATCTCCATGCCTCGTCCGACGCCCATGACTTTCGGTGTGTTCATCGCCCCGTTCCACGCCAACGACGACAGTCCGGTGCTCTCCCTGCGCCACGACCTGGCGCTCATCGAGCTCGCCGACCGGCTCGGATACGACGAGGCATGGGTCGGCGAGCACCACTCGACCGGCGTCGAGCGCATCGCCGACCCGTTCATGGCGCTGGCCGCCGCGGCCGTCCGCACCTCGCGGATCCGGCTCGGCACGGGCGTGGTCAGCCTCCCGTACCACCACCCGCTGCTGGTCGCCGACCGCACCGTGCTGCTGGACCACCTCAGCCTCGGCCGCGCGATGCTCGGCGTCGGGCCGGGTGCGCTCATCTCCGACGCCGACATGATGGGCATCGCGCCGGTGACCCAGCGGTCCCGGATGAACGAGGCGCTGGACGTGATCATCCGGCTCCTCGACGGCGAGACCGTCACCGCCTCCACCGAGTGGTTCGAGCTGCGCGAGGCCCAGCTGGCCTTCCTGCCGCTCAGCCCGAAGGGCGTCCCGATCGCCGTGGCCAGCACGACCTCACCCTCGGGCGTGACCACGGCCGGCAAGCACGGCGTCGGTGTCCTGTCGCTGAGCGCCGGGTTCATCGGCGGGAAAAAGGACATGCGCGCCCAGTGGGAGATCGCCGAGCAGGCGGCCAAGGACGCCGGCACGACCATCAGCCGGGACGAGTGGCGGATGGTGGTCCGGGTCCACCTCGCCGAGGACCGCGACCAGGCGATCCGCGACGTCGAACGGGGCCGGGCCGAGGAGCGGGAGCGGTACTTCAAGCCGGTGCTGGGCCTGGAGAACGACTACACCCTCGCCGACGAGATCGCCGACGACAGCTCCATCATCGGCACGCCCGCGGACGCCATCGAGGCCATCGAGCGGATGCTCGACCAGACCGGCGGCTTCGGCGGGTTCATGATCATGACCCACGACTGGGCGAGCCGGGAGAAGGCGCTGACCAGTCTCGAACTCTTCGCTCGTTACGTCATGCCGCACTTCCAGGGCACGCTCACGGCCGCGCAGCGCTCGGCCCGGGTCGTGACCGAGAAGCGACCGTCCTACAAGCCCCTGGCCCAGGCCGCCATCTCCAAGGCGTACTCCGACTCCGGCCGCGAACTGCCCGCCGGGGCGAACATCCAAAGCCTGCGCTGATTTGGTCCCGTGCTGCACACCCTCTCTCCGACACGGAGACAGCTCGGATAATCCGAAAGGACCGACATGCCCATCCCCTCACCCCGCCGTGTCCTCGTTCCCTTAGCCATCCTCTCGCTCGCGGCCGGCCTCACCGCCTGCCGCGGCGAGGACCAGCCGAGCTCCGCCGCCAGCAGCAGCGGCCCGATCAAGATCATGCAGATCGGGACGTTCGAGAGCCCGAACCTGTCACTGAAGGACGCGAAGGCCGGTCTCGACGCGCACGTGCAGTCCATCAACGCCGCCGGCGGCATCGACGGCCGGAAGATCGAGGTGGAGTACTGCAACGACGCGTACAACGCCAACACCGGCGCGGCCTGCGCCCGCCAGGCCGTCAGCAGCGGCGTCGTCGCCGTGGTCGGCGCGGCCAGCTCGCAGGCGCCCGCGGAACTGCCCGTGCTCGAGGCCGCGGGTATCCCGTGGCTGGCCGGCGCCGGATCGGGCGGCCCCACCGAAGGCACGAGCAAGGTGTCGTACCCGATCACCGGGGGCACCCAGTCGATGCAGGTCGGCCTGGGCCGCCTGCTGGCCAACAAGGGCGGCAAGAACATCGCGGTGATCGTCGCCGACGCGGCCGCCGCCTACGCCGCCGCCGACGACATCGCCAACGGGGCGAAGGCGGGCGGTGCCCAGTCCTACCGGATCCTGGCCCCGCTCGGCGCGCCCGACTTCAGCGCCGTCGCCTCCTCGGCGCTGGCCAAGACCCCCGACGCCATCGCCGTCGCCTCCACCGCGACCGATGCGCCGCGGATCATCCGGGCCATCCGCCAGGCCGGGTTCAAGGGCAACATCGCGACCCTGGCGAACATCTTCAAGCCCGCCGACCAGAAGGCGCTCGGTGACCTCGCCGACAAGGTGTTCATCACGTCGTCCGCGGTGCCCGTGACCAACACCTCGATCCCGCAGGTGCAGCAGTTCCTGGCCGACATGGCCAAGTACCACCCGGAGGCCGTGACCGACAACGGCTCCCTGGGCACCTGGACCTCGATCACGTTCCTCGTCGAGATCGTGAAGCGCTTGGGCGGCAACGTCTCGGCCGCCGCGATCACCGGCCTGCTGGACAAGCTCGACAAGCCGATCGTGCTGGGCACCGTGCCCGACTACGCCGGCATCCCCAACCCGCCGGTCGTCCAGACCTACCCGCGGGTGCCCACCTTCAAGGTCTACGTGTCCGAGGCGGTGGGCGGAACGCTCAAGCAGGACGGCGACGCCATCGACCCACTGGGCACCAGGTAGATGAACGCATCGGCGGCAGTGACGACGGTGGCGGCGCAGGACGCGCCCGTCCTCGAGCTGCGCGGACTGAGCGCGGGGTACGACGACCTGGCTGTGGTGCGCGACGTCGACCTCAAGGTGATGCGCGGCGAGATCGTCGCGCTCCTCGGGGCCAACGGGACGGGCAAGTCGACGACGATCCTCACCGCGGCCGGCGAACTGCCGCCGATCGGGGGCGAGGTGCGATGGCGCGGGACGGTCACGACCGCCCCGCTCCACGTTCGGGCCCGTATGGGTATGAGCTTCGTGCCCGAGGAGCGATCCGTGCTCATGGGCATGTCGGTGCGCGACAACCTGCTGCTCGGGCCGGGGCGCATCGAACGGGCCCTGGAACTCTTCCCCGAGCTCGAACCGCTGCTCGCGACCCGGGCCGGGCTGCTGTCCGGCGGCGAGCAGCAGATGTTGTCGCTGGCCCGGGCCCTGGCCGCCAGCCCGGTCGCGCTGCTGCTCGACGAGCTCTCCCTCGGTCTCGCTCCGCTCGTGGTCGACCGCCTGTTCGCCGCTCTGCGACGGGCGGCCGACCAGGAGGGGGTCGCGGTCCTGCTGGTCGAACAGCAGGCCCGCCGGGCCATGGCGGTCGCCGACCGCTGGTACCTCCTGCGGCGCGGTGCCGTCGCGGCGGCCGGTAACGCGGCCGACGGCATCGCGGCCGCGGAGTCCCTCTACCTCGGTGACGCCACCGCCCCAGGAACGGAGTGACCGTGGAAATCGTCCAGTTCGTCCTGCTCGGCTTGGGCATCGGCGCCATCTACAGCCTCCTCGGCCAGGGGCTGGTGCTGATCTACCGGGGCTCCGGGATCGTGAACTTCGCGCAGGGCTCGTTCGTGATGGTCGGCGGCTACGCGTACTACGAGTTCCGCGTGGCGGCCGGCTGGCCCGCGATTCCCGCCGTCATCGCCGCGACCGCGGTCGGCGTCCTGCTCGGGGTCGCGGTGCAGTACCTGATTCTGCGGCCGATGCGTACCTCGTCGCCGATCGAACGGGTGATCGCGACCCTGGGCGTGCTGCTCACCCTCCAGGCCGCGGCCGTGCTGCGCTACGGGGTGGGCCCCATCAGCGTGCCCTCCTTCCTGCCCACCGACGCCGTGGAGCCGCTGCCCGGAACAACCCTCGGTGTCGACCGGCTCATCATCCTGCTGATCGGTGCCGCTCTCACGGCCGCGCTCTACGCGGTCTTCCGTTGGACGTCGTTCGGGCGGGTGGCCAGTGCCATGGCCGAGAACCAGCGGGCGGTCGCGAGCCTGGGCCATTCACCGGACCGGATCGCGACCGCCAACTGGGCACTCGCGGCCGGCATCGCCGCCCTGGCCGGCGCGCTGATCGGCCCGATCACCTACCTGCAGCCGACGCAGCTCACCCTGCTCATCGTGCCGGCCCTCGCGGCCGCGCTGCTCGGCCGTTTCGTCTCGTTCCCGATCGCCTTCGCCGGCGCGCTGGGCATCGGCGTCGTGCAGGCCCTGACGACCCGCTATGTCACGGTCACCGGCTGGGGAGACAGTGTTCCCTTCGTGGTCATCGTGGCCTATCTGGTACTGCGGGGAAGCTCGCTGCCGCTGCGGAGCCACGTGCTGGAGCGCCTGCCCAGCGTCGGCGACGGCCGCATCCGGGTCATTCCGACGGTCGTGGTCGTGGGCGTGTTCGCCTTCCTGATCGCGTTCGTGGTCTCACCGGTGTGGGCGCAGGCGCTGACGGTCACGATGGCGTTCGCGATCCTCACCCTGTCGGTCACCGTGGTCACCGGGTACGCCGGGCAGCTGTCGCTGGCCCAGTACGTGCTCGCCGGGTCGGGGGCCTTCGCCGCGGCGACGTTCGTCTCCCGCGCGGGCTGGAGCTTCCTGCCGGCGCTGATCGGCGCGATGGTGGCCGCGGCGCTCGTCGGCGTGCTGGTCGCGCTGCCGGCGCTGCGGACCCGGGGCATCAACCTCGCCATCGCGACGCTCGGCATGGGCATCGTGCTGTTCAGCCTGGTGCTCAGCGACTTCCAGTTCGCCGGCGGCGACACCGGCATCCCGATCGGCGAGCCGTCGATCTTCGGCTGGGACTTCGGGGCGATCAAGCATCCCTACAACTACGGGCTCGTGGCGCTCGCGGCGCTGACCCTCAGCGCCCTGGCCGTGGCCAACCTGCGCCGCGGCCGGGCCGGCCGGCGCCTGCTCGCGGTCCGGTCCAACGAACGGGCGGCGGCCGCCCTCGGCGTCAACGTGTTCGTCGGCAAGCTCTACGCCTTCGCGCTCGCGTCGGCGCTCGCCGCGCTCGCCGGCGTCCTGCTGGCCTTCCAGGGCGTCACCGTCCTCCCGGCCCAGTTCGACGTGCTCACCTCGATCACCGCCATCGGCGTCGCGGTCGTCGGCGGCATCGGCACCATCGGCGGTGCCCTGCTCGCGGCGACGCTGCTGCCCGGCGGCGTCGGCACGCAGATCCTGCACGGCGCCGACAACCTGGAGAGCTACCTGCCGCTGGTCAGCGGGCTGTTCCTGCTCTACGTCCTGCGCAGCGGCCGCAACGGCCTCTACGAGATGAACGCCCACCTCGTGCGCCGGATCGGCCGGCTCCTGCGGGTGCCGTCCTTCCCGTCCCGCCCTCGGGCCGAGCGGGAGCAGCCCGTCACGCCGGCGCACGACCGCCGGCCGTCGCGGACGCTGCACGTGGCCGGCCTGCGGGTGCAGTTCGGCGGCGTCGTGGCCGTCGACGACGTGACGCTGGACCTCGTCCCCGGCGAGGTGCACGGCCTGATCGGCCCGAACGGGGCCGGCAAGACGACGGTCATCGACGCGCTGACCGGGTTCGTCCGGCCCACCCGCGGCTCGATCCGGCTCGACGACGAGTCGATCGCGCCGTGGAGCGCGCGGCGCCGGGCCCGGGCCGGGATGGCGAGGTCCTTCCAGTCCCTGGAGCTCTTCGCCGACCTGTCCATCCGCGAGAATCTCGCGGTCGCCTGTGACGACGGCGGCGGCCGCCGCTACCTCAGCGACCTCGTCGTGCCGGGCCGCATCCAGCTGACCCCGCCCGCCCTCGCGGCGATCCGGGAGTTCCGGCTCGAGGACGACCTCGACCGCAAGCCGGGCGAACTCGCGTTCGGCAAGCGCCGCCTCGTCGCGATCGCCCGTGCGGTGGCGGCCGACCCGCAGGTGCTGCTGCTGGACGAACCGGCGGCCGGGCTGAGCGACGAGGAGGCCCGCGAGCTCGGCACCCTCATCCGGACCCTGGCCCGCGACCGGGACATGAGCATCCTCCTCGTCGAGCACAACGTCGACCTGGTGCTCAGCACCTGCGACCGGGTCACCGTGCTCGATGCCGGGGCCGTGCTGGCCCGCGGGACGCCGCAGGAGGTCGCCCGGGACCCGCGGGTGGTGTCCGCCTACCTCGGCCGCGAGGCGGACGAGCCCGACGACATCGCCCGCGTGTGAACGGCCGCCCGGATCACGAACCAGAGCACAACCCGCAGGAGGAGCCGATGACCACGCCAGCGACGCACGAGTCCGTGGCGGCCGAAGCGCACACGTTCTTCGCGGCCCGGGCGCCGCGGCGCGAGCGGCACGGCATGCTGCACGGCGTCGGCGACGACGACGTGGTCGGTGTCGGGCTCACCCAGCCGGAAGACGAGGCGGCCGAGGTCGCCCAGGCCCAGAAGTGGCAGCGGGACCTGTTCGACGCCCGGCTCGCCTGGCTCGACGGCCCTGCGGCGCTCGGTGGGCGCGGGCTCGGCCACGACTACGTCGAACTGGTCGCCGGCATCGCCGCGGAGTACGAGGTGCCCTCCACCTCGACCTACATGGTGAGCCACGGGATCGTGGCACCGACCATCCTGGCCCACGGCACCGAGGATCAGAAACAGGCCTTCCTGCCCGGGATCTGGCGCGGCGACCTGATCTGCTGCCAGCTCTTCTCCGAGCCGGAGGCCGGCTCCGACCTCGCCAGCCTGCGCACCACCGCGGTCCGCGACGGCGACGACTGGATCGTCACCGGCCAGAAAGTGTGGTCGTCCTTCGCCCACGTCGCGAAGCTCGGTGAGCTCCTCGTGCGCACCGGACCGCCCGAGAGCCGGCACCGCGGCCTGAGCATGTTCCTCATGGACATGGACTCCCCCGGGATCGACGTCCGGCCGCTGCGCCAGGTGACCGGCTCCGAGCACTTCAACGAGGTCTTCCTCGACGGTGTGCGGGTGCCCGACTCCCGCCGGCTCGGACCGGTCGACGGCGGCTGGAACATCGCGATGACCACCGTCGGCAGCGAGCGCTCCGTGCTCGGCCGGGCCCACAACGGCATCATGATCGAGCCGGTCATCCGGCTGTTCGCCCTGGCCCGCTCGACCGGCGCCATCGCCGATCCGGCCATCCAGGACCTCCTGGCCGAGTGCTGGGCCCGCGAGCAGGTGCTCCACGAGACGGCCACACGGCTGCGGGACGCCGGCGGACCGGCCCCGGGCTCCGTGGTCAAGCTCATGACGACCTCCGACATGGAGTACTACTCCGACGTCGCGGCCCGCCTCCTGGGCTATCGGATGGTCGCCGACACCGGCGCCTGGGGCACGTACTCCTGGTCGCAGCTGCTGCTCAGCGCGCCGTCCCACCGCATCGCCGGTGGCAGCGACGAGATCCAACGCAACATCCTCGCCGAGCGCGTGCTCGGTCTTCCGCGCGAGGAGCGCCCGGCCAGCGAGAAGAGTGCCTAGGCAGATGGACGACATCGAACAGTTGCGGCAGGTGGTCCGCGCCCACCTCGAGCGGGACCCCGGAGCGGCCCTGCGCGGCGGCTCCCTCGACCCCGATGCGGTCCGGCGGCTCGACCGCGATCGCTGGCGGCGGCAGGCGAGCGAGCTCGGGCTGCCCGGGGTCCGGATTCCCGAGGAGTTCGGCGGCGCGGGCATGGGACTGGCGGAAGAGGTGGCCGTCCACACCGAGCTGGGCCGGGCGCTGGACGACGGCCCCTTCCTGACCACCTCGCTGGTGGCCGCGGCGCTGGTGGCACTGGCCGACGACGAGGCCAACCACGACCGGCTCGCCCGGATCGCCGCCGGGGACCTCGTCGCCGTGCCGGTGCTGCCCATCGAGGAGACGTTCCCGCTGGAGTACCCGCACGCCAAGGCCGCGGCCGGCGGCGACTTCGAGATCCGCGGCGAACTGCCCTGCGTGGTCGACGCGACCGCGGCCGACGCCCTCCTCGTGCTCGCCGACTATCAGGGGTACCACGCGTTCTTCTGGGTCGAGGCGAACGACCCCGGCGTCGAGGTCGTCCCGTTGAAGACGCTCGACCTGACCCGGCGCATGGGCACGGTCCGCCTGACCGGCGCCCGGGCCGAGCTGCTCGCGGAACAGGACCGCGCCCGCGCCGGCGTGGCCGCCATCCGCCAGGGCGCGATCCTCGGCATGTCGGCCGAGTGCGTCGGCGCCGCCGAGCGCGCGCTGGACATGGCGGTCGACTACGTCAAGGTGCGCACCCAGTTCGGCCGGCCGATCGGTTCGTTCCAGGCGGTCAAGCACAAATGCGCCGATCTGCTGGTCTCGCTGGAGCGGGCCCGGTCCGCGCTGTCGGTGGCCGTGCGCTCGGTGCAGCACAACGACGCGATCGGCCGGCGACCGGAGTCGCTGGCCGGGCTGGCCGTCGCGCGGATGTACTGCGGGCGGGTCGCCGCCGAGATCACCCGCGAGTCGATCCACCTGCACGGCGGTATCGGGTTCACGTGGGAGCACCCGGCCCACCTGTACTACCGGCGCGCCGTGTCGAACCGGCAGCTGCTGGACTCCACGGGCCAGCAGCCCCGGCTGCTGACCGCGTCCGTGCTCGCGGCGCACGGCGAGGACACCCAGCTGGCCTCGTTCTACGCCGGGAAGGTCGCCCGATGATCCTGCGGGTCGAGGCCGGCGGCGTCACGCTCGTGGACCTCGACGACCTGCACCGGTTGAGCGCGCACGTCGTCGACGGCGCCGCGATCGGGGCCTGGGGGCGCGCGGAGGACGGGCACGTCGTGGTCACCACGCAGACGCTGCTGCGGCTGGCCGGCGAGCGGGCGGGCGACGAGCGGTGGCGCGGCGAGTTCGACGGCATGGTCGACAACGCCCGGCGGCACGGGTGGGTGCAGGACGACGAGGTGCGCATGCACGTCGTCGACGTGTCCGGCGACCGTCGAGGATGAGGAGGTACCCCCATGCAGCTTTCCGGGCTTGCGCCAGGTGACTGGGTCACCGTTCAGGCGCGTTTCACGCCGCGGGCCGACTTCCTCGTCGCCGCGGACGGCAGGACCCGCACGTACGCCGAGGGTGAGGAGCGGATCACCCGGCTCGCCCGGGCGCTGCGGCAGATCGGGATCGGCCGCGGCGACCGGGTCGCCCTCCTCGCGGTGGACTCCCCCGAGTACGTCGAGGTGCTGCTGGCCTGCATGAAGCTGGGCGCGACATATGTGGCGCTCAACTTCCGGCTCTCCCCGGCGGAGATCCGCACGGTACTGGCGGCCAGCGGGGCCCAGGCGATCTTCCACAGCGCCCGGTACCAGGAGATCGTCGACGACTGCGAGCTCCGCGTCGCCATCGCGTTCGAGTCGGGCTACGAGGAGTTCCTCGCCGCCGGGCCGGACGGTGGCGAGCTCTCGGCGGTGACCCATGACGACGACATCCTGAGCATCTCCTTCACCAGCGGGACGACCGGCACCCCGAAGGGCGTGCTGCAGTCCCAGCGAATGATCAAGGCGGTCACGCAGTCGGGGATCCTGGAGCTCGGCCTCCGGCCGGGTGACCTGATCTACTCGGGAGCCCCGCTCTTCCACGCCGGCGGGTTCGGGCATCTGCTCTACGGCGTCGCCCGCGGCGGAGCATCCGTCCTCATGCCGCAGTGGGACGCCGATCTGGCGCTGTCCTGGCTCGGGTCCGGGCGCGTGCGGCACACGATGCTCGTCCCCAGCATGATCATCCAGCTGCTCGAACATCCGGGACTCGCGGAGGCGGACTTCTCCGGCCTGCGCTCGATCATGTACGGCGGCGCGCCCATGCCGACCTCGGTCGTCCGGCGCATGGTCGAGGTCTTCGGCTGCGACCTGCACAACGGGTTCGGCGCCGGGACCGAGGCCGGCGGGCAGCTGGTGCTGCGGCCCGAGGACCACCGGCGGGCCCTCGCCGGCGAGGAGTGGCTGCTCGGCACGATCGGCCGGCCGGCGTTCGGCTGCGACGTCCGGCTCCTCGATCCCGACGGCGCCGAGGTGCCGGACGGGGAGATCGGGGTCATCGCCAGCCGCGGCGACACGGTGATGAGCGGGTACCTCGACCGGCCCGACCTCACCGCCCGGGCCGTCCGCGACGGGTGGTTCGTCGCCGGCGACCTCGCGTGGAAGGACCCGGAGGGCTTCCTGCACCTGGCCGGCCGGGCCGACGAGATGATCATCCGGGGTGGCGAGAACGTCTACCCCGTCGAGATCGAGGACGTGGTCGGCGGGCACGCGGCCGTGGCCGAGATCGCGGTCGTGGGCGAGCCGGACCCGCACTGGGGCCAGGTGGTGACCGCGGTCGTGGCGCTGCGCGACGGCCACGGGTCACCGTCGGCGGCCGAGGTGAAGGAGCACTGCCGCGGCCGGCTGGCCAGCTACAAGGTGCCGCAGCGCATCGTCGTCGTCGAGTCCTTCCCCCGCAACCCGGCCGGCAAGATCGACAAGCTCCGGCTGCGGGAACTCCTGGCCGAGGGCCGGATCTCATGAATCAACCAGTCCCATGTACAGAGGAGCCGTCCTGATGCTGACCGGAGACCAGTACCTGGAATCCCTGCGCGACGGCCGCCGGATCTTCGTCAACGGCCACTCGGTGCCCGACGTGACCGCCGAGCCGTTGCTGCAAGGGCCCGCCCAGGCCGCGGCGCTCGGCTACGACAAGCACTACCAGCCCGGCGACGACGTCCACGGCCCGTACTTCTTCATCCCCACCTCCGTCGAGGAGCTGCGCGAGACCCAGCAGCGGCAGCTGCACTGGGACTTCCCGACCATCTCCACGGCCAACGGCCTGCTCATGGTGCTCACCGCGGCCAGCCGGATGCGGGCGCAGCAGCCGCAGTACGCCGAGCGGGCCCTCGCCTACTTCGAGGAGAGCAAGCGCCGCGACATCCGGATCGTGCAGGCGATCACCGACGCCAAGGGCAACCGCGCGTTGTCCCCGGGCAAGCAGGACGACCCCGACTTGTACGTCCGCATCGTCGACCGGGCACCCGACGGGGTCGTCATCCGCGGCGCGAAGCTGCACATCTCCTCGGCCGCGGTCTCGCACGACCTCATGGTCATGCCGACCAAGCGGATGAAGCCGGGCGAGGAGGACTGGAGCGTGGCCGCCGCGGTGCCGGTCAACGCGCCCGGGGTCCGGGTCATCAACGCCTCGTTCGCACCGCGACCCGACCTGGACCCGGACTTCTACCCGTACAGCTCCCGGCACGTGATGACCGAGGGCCTCATCGTCTTCGACGACGTCTTCGTCCCCAACGAGCGCCTCTTCCTGGCCGGCGAGCTGGAGCACTCGGCGACCTTCGTGCACTCCCTGGGCCTGTGGGAGCGCCTCGGCAGCGTCGGCAGCTACGTGCGCCTCGCGGACACGCTCGTGGGGCTCGCGCAGCTGGTCTCCGAGGCCAACGGCCTGACGCGGATCGGGCACATCAAGGACAAGATCGCGGAGATGATCATCTACGCGACGCTGATCCGGGCCGGGTTCGAGGCCGCGATGACCCACGCCACCTTCACGCCGGAGGGCTGGGCGTCGCCCGACGAGCTCTTCACCAACGCGGCGAAGTACCACGCCGCCGCGCAGTTCAGCACCATGGTGCGCAACCTGCACGACATCGCCGGCGGCTCGGTGCTGACGGCGCCGTCGCTGCGCGACCTGAGCAACCCGGAGACCGAGGCCGACCTGCGCAAGTACATGCGCACGATGGACGGTGTCGACGCCGGCTACCGGATGCGGCTGTTCCACACGATCCGCGACTTCACCGCCGACGCCTACGGCGGCTGGAAGCACGTGACCGTGATCCAGGCCGGCGGGGGCCTCTACGCCCAGAAGGTGGTCGTCACCAACCACTTCGACATGGACACGGCGAAGGCGCTCGCCCGCGAGACCGCCGGCATCACCGAGTCCGGCCAGATTCTCACCGGGCTCCACCGGTTCGGGCCGCACGGCTACGACCCGGAAGCGGCGGCGTACCCCGCGGACGCAAGCGCGTGAAGTACGAGGAGAACACGTTCGCCTGGGCCGACACGTCCGGCGCCGGGCGGCCCGAGCGGCTCACGCGGGTCCGGTGCGAGATCGACGACGGCGTCGCCACGGTGACCCTGGACCGGCCCGACCGGCTCAACGCGGTCGACCGCACGATGCGCAACGAACTCAGCGCCGCGTTCCGGTGGTGCGACGCCGCCGACGAGGTCGGAGCGGTCGTGCTGACCGGCGCCGGGCGGGCCTTCTGCGCCGGCTCGGAGATGACCGCGAACGGCTTCGCCGGAGCCGAGGCGCAGAGCCCGGACCCCGGGTGGATCGCGCCGTATCAGATCCGCAAGCCGGTGGTCGCGGCGATCCAGGGCGCGGCCGTGGGCCTCGGGCTCACCCTGGCGATGCAGTGCGACGTCCGGTTCGTCGCCGACGACGCCGTGCTCGCGCTGCCCTTCGTGCGGCTCGGCGTCACCGCGGAGCTGATGGGCCATTGGAACCTGGTCCGGCACGTCGGCCTGGGGCGGGCCCAGGAGTTGCTGCTCACGGGCCGCCGCTTCACCGGCGCCGAGGCGGCCGTGTGGGGGCTGGCCGTCTCGGCGCTGCCGACGGAGCAGGTCCTCCCCCGCGCGCAGGCCCTCGCCCGCGACATCGTCGAGCACGCCGCGCCGGTCGCGGTCGCGGCGACCAAGCGCCTGCTCTGGGAAGCGGCCGAGGCCGGTCCGTTCGAGCACGCCCGCACCGAGCGGCTGGTGATGGAGACGCTCCTGGACCGCCCCGACGCCCGCGAGGGCGTCGACGCCTTCCTGCACCGCCGCCGGCCAGTCTGGACCGGCCGACCTTCAACCGACCTGCCACCATGGCCCATCGAACACGGGGAGGACTCCACGTGACCACCATCGACCGAGAGTTCATCGGGATTCCCTCACCGGCCGTGGGCCGGGCGGGCGCCGGTGGCCATCCGCTGCAGGGCATCTACCACACCCCCGCCGGGCGGCGGCCGCGCACGGCGTTCATCGCCTCGCACTACAACGTCGACTTCAGCGAGCACTACATGGCGACCCGGATGGCCGCGCGCGGCTACGGGTTCCTCGGCTGGAACACCCGGTTCCGCGGGGCCGAGCACCTCTTCAGCCTCGACCACGCCCTGGCCGAGATCGGTGTCGGCGTGCGGCTGCTGCGCGACCGCGGCGTCGAGACCGTGGTGCTGCTCGGCAACTCGGGCGGCGGCTCGCTGATGGCGGCGTACCACTCGCAGTCCCGCGAGCCGAACATCCGCCCGCCGTACGGCCGGTCCAAGGTGTTCGAGCCGGCCCTGCACCTTCCGCCCGGCGACCTGATGGTGTTCCTGGCCGCCCACCCCGGCCGGCCGGAATGGATCACGCGGACCATGGACCCGTCGATGGTCGACGAGACCGACCCGAACTCGGTCGACCCCGAACTCGACATGTACGACCCACGCCACGGCGGCTCCTACTCCGAGGACTTCCTCGCCCGCTACCGGGCCGCCCAGATCGAGCGCAACCACCGGCTGACCGCGTGGTGCAAGGAGCAGCTCGACGCCGCGCGGGACCGTCCGGCCCGGGACCGGATCTTCACGATGGGCCGCACGTGGGCCGACCCCCGCTACGTCGACGCGAGCATCGACCCGTCGAAGCGCCCGACGCCGCTGTGCTACTTCGGCGATCCCAAGCGCGCCAACTACGGCGTCATGGGCGTCGGCATGGTGAACACGATGCGCACCTGGCTCAACATGTTCAGCCTGCAGGAGTCCGACTGCGTCGCCACACCGCATCTGGCCCGCCTCGACCTGCCCACCCTCGTGGTGCAGCCGGACGCCGACAGCGGCGTGTTCCCCAACGACGCCCAGGGCCTCTACGACGGGGCGGCGACGGCGGACAAGGAGTTCGTGACGCTGCCCGGCGACCACTACTTCGCGGAGCCCGACGGCGCCCGCGACGCGGTGGCCGAGACCCTGGCGGGCTGGCTCTCGGGCCGGGCCCAGCCGTAGGTCTCGTCAGTCGCCGTTCTCCTCGTCGCGCAGCGACAGCACGATGGTCGAGCGCGCGGCCAGGATGTGCGCGCGCATGACGGCCTCGGCCCACGCCCCGTCGCGGGCCCGGAGCGCCTGGACGAGCTCGGCGTGCTGCCGCACGCTCGTGCGCATCCGCTCGCCGCCGTAGCGCTGGAAGGTGCGGAAGATCAGCGGGGTGTCCATGATGCCGCGGACGATGCTGTCGAGCTGCGTGTGCCGGGAGGCGCGCAGGATCGCGCGGTGGAAGTCGCCGTTGAGCACGGTGAGCTCATCGGCGGCGGCCGCGCCCTTCCGGCTCAGCGCGGTCATCCGGGCCGCGATCCGCGCGATGTCGTCGAGCTCCTCGTCGGTGATGCGCTCCGCGGCCAGCCGGGCACCGTAGCTTTCGAGCATGGCCCGGACCTCGTAGTTGTCCTCGAGCTCCTGCTCCGACCACGCGACCACCCGCGCGCCGCGGTTCGGCGTGAACTCGACGAGACCCTCAGCGTCCAGCCGGCGCAACGCCTCGCGGATCGGCGTGCGCGACACCCCGGCCCGCAACGCCAGCTCCTCCTCACGCAGCCGCTGCCCGCGGGCGAACTCACCGGACAGGATGCCGGCCCGGATGGCCTCGTACGCCGTCTCGGCTGCCTTGGCCATCGGCACTCCCCGAACACTCGTCGACATGGATCCGGGCGAGTCTAGTAGCTCGGGGCCGCGCCGAAGTGGTCCGAGCCAAAGTGCATCCGGTGCGGACGACACGGGCGCGCTCGTAGTACCCGCGGCTGCCGCCGATCCCGCCGTTCAGCCGCTCCCGGGTCAGATCGTCGCGGCGAGGCCGCCGTCGACGAGCAGGGTCGTGCCGGTGACGTAGGACGACGCCGGGCTGGCCAGGAACAGCAGCGCGCCGTCCAGCTCGGGCTGCTCGCCGAAGCGGCCCAGGAGGCTGTGCTCGGCGACCATGTCGCGGAGCTTGTCCTCGCCCGTCGCCGTCATCTCGCTGGCGAAGTAGCCGGGGCACAGGGCGTTGACCCGGATGCCCTTGCGGCGTGACCACTGCTGCGCCAGATCGCGGGTCAGCCCGATCACGCCCGCCTTGCTCGCGGCGTAGGACGCGCCCGGGAACCGCGAGGCCACGACACCGTGGACGCTCGCCACGTTGACGATGGACGAGCCGGCCGGCATCACCCGGGCGCAGGCCTGGGCCATCCAGAACGAGCCGTTGAGATTCACGTCGATCACCTGGCGGAAGGAGTCGGGGGTCTCCCGCGAGGCGGCCACGGAGCCGCCGAGACCGGCGTTGTTGACGAGCACGTCGACCCGCCCGAACTCCGCCACCGCCGCGTCCACCAGGGCCTGGCACTGCTCGGGCACTGTCACGTCCACGGCCCGGGCGAGCACGGTCGCCCCCTGCGCCCGCAGCTCGCCCGCCACCTCATTGAGCCGGTCCACGCGCCGGGCGCCGAGGACCAGGATGCCGCCGACGGCCGCGACCGCCCGGGCGAAGCCCAGGCCGAGCCCGGAGCTCGCGCCGGTGATGACCACCACCCGGTCGTCGAGCCGGAACGCGTCGAGTGGTCCGCTGGTCATGTCGCCCCATCCTGGTTCTGGTACTGCACGGTGGCGAGCGCGAGGTCGGCGTACCGCCGGGCCATGGTGGGCGCGTCGACCGGGCCGCCCGGCCGGTACCAGCCGGCGACGCCCTGGCACATCGACAGGATCGCCCGGCCGCACTCGTCCGGATATGGGGTGCGGAAGACGCCCTGCTCCACTCCCCTGCGGATCGCGTCGCGCAGCTCGCGCTCGAGCTCGTCGCGCCGGGCCACGTAGTGCGCCCGGTTCTCGGGGGTGAGGCTGCGCCGCTCGGAGTCGAGGAACGCCAGGTCGCGATGGTGCGCCATGTACAGGACGATGGCCTCGACCAGGGCGCTGAGCCGGGCCGGGCCGTCACCGCCGGCCTCGTCGAGCGCGGCCCGGGCGTGCGTGAGCACGATCCGCATCGCGTGGTCCAGGAGCTCCCGGAGCATGGCCTGTTTGTTCTCGAAGTGGTAGTAGAGCGCCGGCACGGTGACGCCCGCGCGGTTGGCGATCTTGCGGACCGACGTGCCGTCGTAGCCGTGCTCGACGATCTCGTCCAGCGCCAGCGACAGCAGCGCGGACAGCTCAAGCGGGGGGTATTCCCGCCAGTCGACCGTCTTCTCGCTCACTGTCATCCCCGTCTCTGTCCGCCGCTGACCGCCTCTGTCCGCGTCGTGCGGGAGAGCGTAGAACGCCGCAAAGGCGCTGAGCAAACGCTCGCTAAGTACCTCACGAATCATTGCGTTCCGGTCACCCGAACGCTAGCTTAGCGATCGCTAACTAAGTGCAGCGGCGTGGAGGTCATGGCATGGATGTCCGGGGCAAGCAGGCGCTGGTGACCGGAGGCGCGTCCGGGCTCGGGCTGGCGACGGTGGAGGCTCTCGTCGCGGCGGGCGCCCGGGTGGTCGCCCTCGACCTGCCCACCGCCGACCGCGGCCGGCTCGACGCACTCGGCGATGCGGTCCGGTTCGCGGGCGCCGACGTGACCGACGAGGACGCGGTGCAGGCGGCGGTCACGCTCGCCAACGACGACGGCGGCCTAGCCGTCCTGGTCAACTGCGCGGGCATCGGCAACGCGTTCCGGACCGTCGGCAAGAACGGGCCGTTCCCCCTCGCGGACTTCGAGCGGGTCATCCGGGTCAACCTGCTCGGGACCTTCAACGTGCTGCGCCTGGCCGCCGCGGCGATGGCCGGCAACGAGGTCGCCGGCGAGGAGCGCGGGGTCATCGTCAACACCGCGTCCGTGGCGGCGTTCGACGGCCAGATCGGGCAGGCCGCCTACTCGGCGTCCAAGGGCGCCATCGTCGGCATGACGCTGCCGATCGCCCGGGACCTCGCCGCGCTGAAGATCCGCGTCGTGACCATCGCCCCGGGCACCTTCGAGACCCCGCTGCTGGGCCAGCTGTCGCAGGAGGTCCGCGACTCGCTGGGCGCCCAGGTGCCGCACCCGAGCCGGCTCGGCCAACCGGCGGAGTACGCCCAGCTGGTCATGGCGATCGTGGCCAACCCGATGCTCAACGGCGAGACCATCCGGCTCGACGGCGCCATCCGGATGAGCCCGCGCTAGCCCCCCGCCGAAGAAGGGAAGACATCATGCGTCAAGCGGTCATCGTCGACATCGTCCGGACCCCGTCGGGCAAGGGCAAGCCGGGCGGAGCGCTGTCCGGCGTGCACCCCGTCGACCTGTACGCCACCGTCCTGCGCGCCCTCGCCGAGCGCAACGGCCTGGACCCCGTGCGGGTCGAGGACGTCATCACCGGCTGTGTCGGCCAGGCCGGCCAGCAGGCCCTGAACATCGGCCGCCACGCGGTGCTCGCCGCGGGCTGGCCCGAGTCGGTGCCGGCCACGACCATCGACCGGCAGTGCGGCTCCAGCCAGCAGGCGGTGCACTTCGCCGCCCAGGGCGTCATGGCCGGGGCCTACGACATCGTGGTCGCGGGCGGGGTCGAGTCGATGAGCCGGGTGCCCATGGGCGCCTCCACGATGGGCCAGGACCCGCAGGGGCCCGGCCTCGCCCGGCGCTACCCGGAGGGGCTGGTGAACCAGGGCGTCTCCGCCGAGCTCATCGCCCAGAAATGGGGGCTGAGCCGGGAGCGGCTGGACGAATACTCGGCCCGCTCGCACCGTCTCGCGGCCGCGACCGCCGAAGCCGGCGGCTTCGACCACGAGATCGTGCCGGTGACCGTCGGCGACGACCGCCGGTCCGCCGAGGACGAGACGATCCGCGCGGCGACAAGCCCCGACAGCCTGGCCGGGCTGCGCACCGCCTTCGACGTCCCCGACATGCGCGAACGGTTCCCGGACCTGGACTGGCGGATCACGGCCGGTAACTCCTCCCCGCTGACCGACGGCGCCTCCGCCGCGCTGATCATGGGCGAGGACGTGGCCGCAAGGCTCGGCCTGCGCCCGCGGGCCCGCTTCCACGCGTTCGCGGTGGCCGGCGACGACCCGATGCTCATGCTGACGGCGCCGATCCCGGCCACGCGGCTGGTGCTGGAGCGGGCCGGTCTGGGCATCGACGCGATCGACGCCTACGAGGTGAACGAAGCCTTCGCCCCGGTGCCGCTGGCGTGGCTGGCCGAGGTCGGCGGCGACCTCGAGAAGCTCAACCCCCGGGGCGGCGCCATCGCGCTGGGCCACCCGCTCGGCGCCTCCGGCACCCGGCTGATGGGCACGATGCTCAATCATCTGGAGGCCACCGGCGGCCGCTACGGGCTGCAGACCATGTGCGAGGGCGGCGGCATGGCCAACGCCACCGTCATCGAGCGCCTGTAACGCCATGAGCAAGGATCTGTGGGCCCGCCGCCCGTTCTTCACCGCCGACCACGAGGCGTTCCGCGCCACCGTCGCCGAGTTCCTCAGCCGGCACGTCACCGAGCACGTCGAGTCGTGGGACGAGGCGGGCATCATCCCGCGCGAGCCGTGGTCCGAGGCCGGGCGGCAGGGGCTGCTGGGCATCAACGCGCCCGAGGCGTACGGCGGCGGGGGATCCCTGCGCGACTTCGGCTTCCGCTGCGCGATGATGGAGGAGTTCGCCAAGGTCGGCGCCACGTCGCTGGGCTCGGGGTTCTCCGCCCACGCCGACATCGTGCTGCCGTACTTCTTCGACCTGGCCACACCGGAACAGGCCGAGCGGTGGGTGCCCGCCCTCTGCTCGGGCGCGGCCGTCGGCGCCATCGCCATGACCGAGCCGGGCACCGGATCGGACCTGCAGGGCATCAGGACGACGGCCCGCCGCGACGGCGACAACTGGGTGCTCAACGGGGCCAAGACGTTCATCACCAACGGCATTCACAGCGACCTCGTCGTCGTGGTCGCCCGGACCGATCCGGACCCCGATGCCCGGAGCCGGGCGTTCAGCCTGCTGGTCGTGGAGCGGGGCACGCCCGGCTTCGAGCGCGGCCGCAAGCTCGACAAGGTCGGCCTGCGGTCCCAGGACACCGCGGAACTGTTCTTCGACGACGCGATCGTCCCCGCCTCCAACGTGCTCGGCGAGGCCGGCCGGGGACTGCACCACCTGATGAGCCACCTGCCGCTGGAACGGCTGGGGATCGCGGTGGCCGCCTGTGCCGGCGCCCGGGCCGCGCTCGGCTGGACCATCGACTACGTCACTTCCCGGCGGGCCTTCGGCGAGCCCGTCGCGTCGTTCCAGAACACCCGGTTCGCCATCGCCGAAATGCTGACCGAGCTGGAGGTTTCGCAGGCCTACGTCGACGACGCCGTGCTGCGGTTCAACCGCGGCGAGCTGAACGCGGTCGACGCGGCCAAGGCGAAATGGTGGGCGACCGAGATGCACAAGCGCCTCGTCGACCGCTGCGTCCAGCTGTTCGGCGGCTACGGATACATGCGGGAGTACCCCATCGCCCGGGCGTACGCCGACACCCGCGTCACCACCATCTACGGCGGCACGACCGAAATCATGAAGCACATCATCGCCCGCGACGTGTTGGAGACCCGATGACCACGACCGTCGAACCGGCCGCCCTGTACGAGCGGACCGGGCACATCGCCGTGATCCGGCTGAACCGGCCCGAGGCCCTGAACGCCGTCAACGCGGAGCTGTCCACCGCGGTCGGGGAAGCGCTGGAGCAGGCCGCGGCCGACCCCGAGGTGCGGGTCGTCGTGGTGACCGGCAACGGCCGGGCCTTCTGCGCCGGGGCCGACCTCAAGGAGCTGGCGGCCGGACGCCCGGTCGCCGCGCCCGGGCACCCGGAATGGGGCTTCGCCGGGCTCGTCCGGCACTGGATCGACAAGCCGCTCATCGCGGCCGTCAACGGATACGCCATGGGCGGCGGCACCGAGATCGCCCTCGCCTGCGACCTCGTGGTCGCGGCCGAGGACGCCAAGCTCGGCCTGCCCGAGGTCAAGCGGGGCCTGATGGCCGCCGCGGGCGGCGTGGTGCGGCTCCAGCGGCAGATCCCCATCAAGCGCGCGCTGCAGATGGCGCTCACCGGCGACGCCGTCGACGTCCAGGAGGCGGCCGAATGGGGGCTGGTCAACGTGGTCGCCCGGCCCGGGGCCGCGCTCGCGGAGGCCATGGAACTGGCCGGGCGCATCGCCGCGAACGCGCCGCTGTCGGTGCAGTACACCAAAAGGGTCATGTATCAGGTGGCGGAGTCCGGCTCGGACCGGGACCCGGAATGGTCGCGGCACGAGCCGTGGGCGGTCAACCAGGAGGCGGCCGACATCATCTTCGGCAGCCGGGACGCCGTCGAGGGGCCGACCGCCTTCGCCGAGAAGCGGGCGCCGGTCTGGGAAGGCCGGTAACCGGTGCGCGAACTGGTGCGCCCCGACCGGGTGGGACCGCTGCTGGCCGACGCCCTGGGCGACGACCGCTGGCGCGACCTGGACGTCACGCTCATCGCGGGCGGGAAGTCGAACCTGACGTTCGAGCTCGCGGGCCCGGCCGGATCGGTGGTCCTGCGCCGGCCGCCGACCGGTGAGGTGCTGCCGAGCGCCCACGACATGGGGCGCGAGGCGCGGGTGCAGCGGGCCCTCGCCGGGACGCCGGTGCCGGTGCCGCGGGTGCTCCTGGACGACCGCACCGGGGAGCTGCTCGGCGTGCCGTTCTACGTGATGGAGAAGGTCGACGGTCACGTGGTCCGGGACGTGCTGCCCGCGGACTACGCCCCGGACCCGGCCGACCGGGTCGCGATGGCCGACGCGCTGGTCGACGTCCTCGCCGACCTCCACCGGGTGGAACCCGAATCGGTCGGCCTCGGCGACTACGGCCGGCCGGCCGGATTCATGGCGCGGCAGCTGCGCCGCTGGCGGGGCCAGTGGGACGCGTCGAAGACCCATGACCTGCCCGCACTGGACGAGCTGGGTGCCCGGCTGGCCGAGGCGGTGCCGGCCGCCCAGCGGGCCACGATCGTGCACGGCGACTTCCGGCTGGACAACTGCCTGCTCGACCGGCGGGACCCCGCACGGGTCCGGGCGGTGCTGGACTGGGAGCTGTCGACGCTCGGCGATCCGATGGCGGACCTCGGCATGCTGCTGTTCTACTGGCGGGAGCCCGGCGAGCCCGAGCCGTTGCTGACCCCGGCGGTCACCCGCGACACGGGGTTCCCGGGCCGCGCCCACCTCGCCGAGCGCTACGCCCGCCGGACCGGGACGGACCTGACGGAGCTCGCCTTCTACGAGGCGTTCGCGCATTTCAAGTTCGCCGTCATCGCCCAGGGGGTGGCGGCCCGGGCCGCGGCCGGGGCGATGGCCGGGCAGACGTTCGGAGATCTCGACGACGAGGTGCGGCGGATCACCGTAGAAGGCTTGGCCGTTCTCGACCGGAAGGAATGAACACCGTGGACTTTGCGCTCTCGCCGAAGGCGGAGGAGGCCGTCGGGCGGATGTGGGACTTCATGCGGGAGGAGGTCTTCCCCGCGGAGCCGGTGTGGGCCGCCTATCTGGCCGAGCACGGATCGCACGCGTACCCGCCGGTGATGGATGAGCTGAAGGCCTCCGCCCGCCGGCGCGGCCTGTGGAACCTGTTCCTGCCCGAGCTGTCCGGGCTGAGCAACCTGGAGTACGCGGCCGTCGCCGAGGTCTCCGGCTGGTCGCCGGTGATCGCCCCGGAGACGATCAACTGCCAGGCCCCGGACACCGGCAACATGGAGACGTTGCACCGGTTCGCCACCGACGAGCAGAAGCGGCGCTGGCTGGAGCCGCTCCTGGCCGGGACGATGCGGTCGGCCTACGCGATGACCGAGCCGGACGTCGCGTCCTCCGACGCCACCAACATCACGACCACGATCGTCCGGGACGGCGACGACTACGTCGTCAACGGCCGCAAGTGGTGGATCACCGGCGTCGCCGACGAGCGGTGCCAGATCTTCATCGTGATGGGCAAGTCCGACCCCGGAGCCGAGACGCACCGGCAGCAGACGATGATCCTGGTCCCTCGGGACAGCCCCGGACTCGACATCATCCGGCACCTGCCGATCTTCGGCTACCAGGATCAGCACGGCCACTCCGAGCTGGTGCTCCGCGACGTCCGCGTGCCCCGGGCCAACCTGCTGGGCGAGGAGGGCGACGGGTTCGCCATCGCGCAGGCCCGCCTCGGACCGGGCCGGATCCACCACGCGATGCGGGCGATCGGCATGGCGGAGCGGGCCCTCGCGCTCATGGTCGGCCGGGCCAGGTCGCGGGTCGCGTTCGGCGCGCCGCTCGCCGACCAGGGCGTGGTCCGCGAACTGATCGCGCAGTCGCGCATCGACATCGACCAGGCCCGGCTCCTGGTGTACAAGACGGCGTGGCTCATCGACCGGCACGGCGCCAAGGGCGCCCGCACCGAGATCGCCGCGATCAAGGTCGCCGCGCCGGCGATGGCGACCGCGGTCATCGACCGGGCGATCGAGGTCTTCGGCGGCGCCGGAGTCAGCGACGACACCCCGCTCGCGTACTTCTACGCGTGGGCCCGGGTCCTGCGCATCGTCGACGGCCCCGACGCCGTCCACCGCCGCACCATCGCCCGCGAGGAGCTCCGCCGCGAACGCCCCTACATGGGATAGACCGGCGCCCTGCGCTCCCGGAGGGCGGCCAGGCCCTCGGCGTAGTCGGGGCCGTCCAGCAGCTCACCCTGGTCCTCGAGCTCGTGCCGCATGGCCGCCGCGAGCTCGTCGGCGTGGGCTCGCCGGAGGGCCTGCTTGGTGCGCCGAAGCGCCTCCCGCGACGCGCCGGCGGTCCCGGCCGCCAGGGCGCGGGCGGTGCCGAGGAGATCGGCGGCCGGGACGACGTCGGAGACCAGGCCCCACGCGAGCGCCGTCGGGGCCGGCACGCGCTCGGCGAACAGCGCCATCCGCGACGCCCGCACCCGCCCGATCGCGGCGGGGAGCAGGTGGGTCGCGCCCCCGTCGGGCAGCAGCCCGATCTTGACGAACGGCAGCTGGAACCAGCTCGTGTCGGCGGCGATGACGGCGTCGCAGGCGACGGCGAACGAGACGCCGACGCCGACCGCCGGCCCGTTCACGGCGGCGACGACCGGGATGCCGGCCTGGACCACGGCGAGGACCACGTCGTTGGCCGCGGCGACGATCGCGCGGCCGTCCGCACCGCCGGTCGCCGCCCCGGCCGGGGAGACGTCGGCGCCGGCGCAGAAGGCCCGCCCCTCCCCGGTGAGCAGGATGCACCGCACCCCGGACGAGCCGGCCGCGGCACGCAGCCGGCTCCCCAGCAGTCGCATACCGGCCAGATCGAGGGCGTTGAGCCGGTCGGGGCAGGCCAGGGTGACCGTCACGACCGGGCCGTCCGTCGTGACCCGCACCGCGTCCGTCATCGCCCCACGACCAGCGGGCTCAGCTTCGTGCTGATCAGGTCCTCGGCCTGCGCGACCATGCGGGAGACCAGCTCGGCCACGGTCGGGATGTCGTCGATCAGCGCCTGCGACTGCCCCACGGTCCACAGCCCCCGGTCCAGCTCACCGGTCTCGTAGACCTCGCGGCCACGGACTCCCGCCACGAGCTCGCGCACGTCGGCGAACTCACCGCCGGCGCGCAGGATCGAGACGACCTCGCCGCTGATGGCGTTCGTCGCGACGCGTGCGGTGTTGTGCAGCGTCCGGAAGATCAGGGTGGTCGCGAGCTCGTTCGCCTCGACGATGCGCCGTTTGACGTTCTCGTGCACCGGGGCCTCGACGGTGCACATGAAGCGGGTGCCCATGTTCACCGCGTCGGCCCCCAGCGCCAGCGCGGCGACCAGTCCGCGGGCGTCGGCGATCCCGCCCGACGCGACGATCGGGATCGAGACGCGGCGGGCCGCGGCCGCGATGAGGATGAGCCCGGGCACGTCGTCCTCCCCCGGATGGCCGGCGCACTCGAAGCCGTCGATGCTCACGGCGTGCACCCCGAGCGACTCGGCCTTGAGCGCGTGCCGCACGCTCGTGCACTTGTGGATCACCTTGATGCCGGCGGCGGCGAAGGCGGGCATGTGCTCCGCCGGGCTGAATCCCGCCGTCTCGACGACCCGGATCCCCGACTCGATGATCGCGGCCCGGTACTCGGCGTACGGCGGCGGCGAGATCGCGGGCAGGATCGTGAGGTTGACGCCGAACTCCTGGTCGGTCAGCTCCCGGCAGCGGGCGATCTCCTTGACGAGGTCCTCGGGCGTCGGCTGGGTCAGCGCGGTGATGAACCCGAGCGCACCGGCGTCCGCCACCGCGGCCACCAGCTCGGCCCGGCCGACCCACTGCATCCCACCCTGCACGATGGGGTGCCGGACGCCGAACTCACGGGTGAAGCGCGTCTCGATCATGCCGGTCCTCCGATGTTCAGGCCGGTCATCGGGTCGAAGCCCGCCGGCGCCGCGATCTCGACAACCGGGTCCTCGGCGTCGTCGAACTCGGTGCGCAACGCCCGCGACATGATGGCGTGCTGCACGTAGAGCGTGGTGATGTAGGTGAGCTCCAGGATCTGCTCGTCGGTGAGGTGCTCGCGCAGCGCGTCGAAGACCTCGTCGGCCACCCGGCCGCCGGCCAGCGCGAGCGCGTCGGCGTAGGCCAGCACCACCCGCTGCCGGGCGTCGAACAGCGACGACACCGGCCACCCGGGGATGGCCGCGATCTGCTCGTCGCTCAGCCCGGCGCCGCGGCAGGCCTTGGCGTGCTGGGAGAAGACGAACTGGCTGCCGATCACCCAGCCGGCCCGGGTCTGGCCCAGCTCGCGCAGGTCGGGCGGGAGCTTGCGCTTCGGGCTCTGGTACAGCGTGAAACCGCGGACGGCGTGCTTGAGGACGTCCGGTACGAGGGCGAACACCGTCCACCAGTTGCCCGGCGTGCCGGTGGCGGTGCCCGGCTCGGCTACGGGGTCCCGGTCGTCGAACATCCGGTCGTAGCAGCCGAGGACCAGCGGGTCGTCGGTGTCGGTCCGGGACACTTCACGGAGTCTGGGCACCGGTGTCTCCTGTCGCGGGACGCCCGAAATCGGACGAAAAACTTGATGTTAATATCACTTTTAGCTCTCAAATCGTGGAGCGACGACGGAAAGAGAAGCGATGCCACGCCAGTACACGAAGGGAGCGCGCACGGCGGCCGCGTTCCTCGAGGCGGCCAACAAGGAGTTCGCGGCCCGCGGCTACCTGCTGACCAAGGTCGAGGACATCGCTCGCACCGCGGGCCGGTCGTCCGCGAGCTTCTACAACTACTTCACCGACAAGGCCGACGTGCTCGCCGCCCTCGCGCAGGCCTTCCACGAGGACACCCGGGCCCAGATCTCGGTGCCGTACCAGGAGGGTCGCCCGCCCGAGGAGGCCATCCGGCTGGCGATCACCATCTTCTGGGAGACGTACCGCAACCGCCTCGGCGCGCTCAGCGGCGTGTTCCAGGCGTCGATGGCCGACCCGACGTTCCTGCAGAGCTGGCGGGAGATCCGGCGTTCGGCCATCGACTTCATCGTCCAGGGCGTCGAGCGGGCGCAGAAGGACGGCTACTGCCCGGGCATCGACGTGCGGATGACCTCGTCCGCGCTGTCGTCGATGCTCGAGCTCTCCTGCTACGTGTGGCTGGCCCAGGGCGGCGACAACGCCGACTCCGTCGTCGACGAACAGGCCGCGATCGACTCGCTCGCCAGCATCTGGTACCACGCCATCTACTGGCGCCCGGAGAGCCATGAACAGGACCATCACTAGGTGCGGCCGAGGACGCGCAGCTCGACGTCGGTCCGCCGGCCCAGCGCCGCGACGACCTGGGCGAAGCGCTCCGGAGCGAGGCCGGCCCTGATCTCGGCGACCAGGGCCCGTTCGTCCGGCACGCCGAGCTCCGCGAAGACCGCCTGATCGACCTGCCGGCGCTCGGGCCCGGCGGTCAGATCCCGCCGCACCGTTTCGAGGGCGGCGATGCACGCCTTGAGCAGGTACCGGCCGCGTCCGCTGACCTGTGGCAGGAGCTCGGCGCCGAGCGTCTCCACGACCGCCGTCAGCAGGTCGTCGTGGTCGGGTACCGCCGCGTGGGCAGTCATCTGTTCTCCCGTCGTCACCGGAGCAGCCCGAGCAGGTCGTGCTCCACTTCGACCACCCGCCGGCCGACCAGCGCCAGGTCGATCGAGCGGGTCGTGCCGGACAGGTGCCGGTCGGCCTGCTGCAGGCAGCCGACGGCCCAGATCCAGGTGCCCAGCACGACCGCCCACGCGAAGTCGGCGTCGGACACGTCCACGCCCGCCGCGGTCCGGTACGCGTCCAGGAAGTCCGGCACGTCGCCGAAGCCGCCGATCGCGCCCGGTCCGCGGAAGCGCCAGCTGCGCACCGCGATCCACCCCAGGTCCTCCAGGGGATCGCCGCGGTGGGCCGACTCCCAGTCGAGGACCCCGACGAGGCCGTCGCCGCCGACCACGAAGTTCCCGAGCCGGAAGTCGCCGTGGGCCAGGGCGGTCCGACGCCGTGACGGCTGCCGGTCCCGCAGCCACGCGTAGGCGAGTTCGAGGACCGGCCGGTCGGGATCGAGCCGGTCGAGCGTGTTGCGGTACTCCACGAGCCGATCCTCGTCCGGCAGGTCCGGGACGGCGCCGGGATCGACGGTGTGCAGCCGGCCGAGGGCGTCGCCGCACTGGCGGGCCAGCCGCGGTCCGGCTGAGCCGGCCGTCAGCCCGTCGAGAATCCGGCGGGGCACGGTCTCGCCTTCGAGCCGCTCCAGGATGAGCCCGCCGGGCACCACGGCGATCACCTCGGGCGCGGCGACACCGGCCGAGCGGGCGGCGCGGATGACGCTCGCCTCGAACGCGGCGCCACCGCCGCGTCGCTCCCCGGGGGGATCGGTCAGGAGGATCAGCTTGCGGTCCGCGGACTCGAACGCCCAGACCTCCCGGGACGAGCCGCCGGTCAGCCGCTCCAGTCCGGTCACCGGCGCGTCAAGCACCTCGGCGAGCATCGCGTCGACGGTCGGCGCGGTCATCGGCCGGCCACCCGGTCCCATGTTCCCGCGGTGAACGGGTCGCGTTTGAGTTCCACCTTGCGCACCTTGCTGGTCGGGGTTTTCGGCAGCTCGTCGAGGAATTCGATGTAGCGGGGAACCATGAACCGGGGCATGGTGGCCGCGAGGAACCCGGCGAGGGCCGGGGCTTCGAGCTTGACGTCCGGCATGGGCACCACGCAGATCTTGATCTCCTCCTCCCCGTCGTCGGAGGGCACGCCGATCGCGGCGCACTCCAGGACGTCAGGGTGGGCGGTGACCATCGACTCGACCTCGAACGAGGAGATGTTCTCCGACCGCCGCCGGACCGCGTCCTTGACCCGGTCGACGAGGTAGTAGTTGCCCGTCTCGTCGCGGCGGAAGGCGTCGCCGGTGTGGTACCAGCCGTTGCGCCACGCCCGCGCGGTGTCGGCCGGTCGCCCGAGGTAGCCCATGTTCATCGTCCACGGCCGGTCGGAGCGCACGATCAGCTCGCCGATGTGGCCGTCGGGGACCTCGGCGTCGAAGTCGTCGACGATGCGCAGCTCGTATCCGTCCCGGGCGCGGCCGCAGCTGCGGTGGTCGACGACGTGGTCGCCGGTCGCGATCGGCCAGCCGGCCTCGGTCATCCCGTAGTTGGTCCGCATCCGCAACCCGAACCGCTCCCCGAACGCGGCGTGGTCGGGCAGCAGCGGACCACCGGTGATGCTCTCGACCGGGTTGTCGCGGTCGTCGGGGCGCGGCGGCTGCTGCCAGAGGAAGTTCGCCATCGCGTAGAAGGCCCAGGCCCGGTTGCAGGAGTGCGCGCGGACGTCCGGCCAGAAGCGGTCGGTCTTGAAGCCGTCGCGGAAGACGAACGAGCCGCCCCAGTGGGCGACGATCTGCAACGGCACCTTGCCGCCCAGGTGGAACGCCGCGAACGGCGCGTAGAGCACGTCGCCCGGGCCGATGTCGTCGAACGCCTCGATGCCGGTGATGAGCTGCCCCCACGGCGTGAGCACGCCCTTGGACGGCCCGGTCGTGCCGGAGGTGTAGATGATGGCGGCGGTGTCCCACGGCTTCGGGTCGTCCAGCCCGGCCAGCGCCGCCGGGTCGGGCGTCAGCGGCTGCCCGATCTCCAGGACGAAGACCACGGCCTCGGCGTCCGCGGCGTGCCGCAGCTCGTCGGCGCGGGCCGCGACCGTGACGATCAGCCGGGGCCCGGAGTCGTGCAGCACGTGCCGGAGCATCTCGCCGCGGTAGGCCGGGTTGACCGGCACCTGGACCGCGCGCAGCCAGCCGCACGCGATCCACAGCGCCTGCTCGTCGACGCACGTGGGCAGCAGGACGGCGACCCGGTCCGCCGGGCCGACGCCCCGGTCCCGCAGGAGCGCGGCGAACTCCTCGACCCGCCGCTGGAACGCGCCGTAGGTGACCCGCCCCCGCTCGACGTCGATGAGGAAGTCCCGGTCCGCCAGCTCGGCGGCCCGCCGGCGGATGAGGCAGGGCAGGACGCGGGCCGGGTCCAGTTCTCGAGCCACGGACTCACCCACTCGCGACATCGCTCAGGTAGCTCCGCTCCAGGTTCGACCAGTCCTCGGCCAGCTCGGACGAGGTCCCGGCGGTGATCACCCGGCCCCGCCGCAGCACGTAGGCCCGGTCGGCCACCTCCAGGGCCCGGGCCGCCTGCTGCTCGACGAGCAGGACGCCGAGCCCTTCGTCCGCGGCCCGCCGGATGGCCCGCAGCAGCCGGTCGACCACCAGGGGCGCCAGGCCGAGCGAGAGTTCGTCGGCGAGCAGCAGGGCGGGCCGTCCGGCCAGGGCCCGGGCCAGGGTCAGGATCTGTTGCTCACCGCCGGACAGCAGGCCGGCCCGGCGGTCGAGCAGCGGGGTCAGTTCGGGAAACGTCTCGAGCGCGAGCGAGCGCGCCCCCCGGCCGAGCCGCAGGTTCTCCGCCGTGCTCAGCTGCATGAACACCGAGCGTTCCTCGGGGACGAAGGCCATGCCCTCGCGGGCCCGCCGGTGCAGCCGGGCCGATGCCGGCCTGCCGCGCCACCGCACGGTCCCGGCCAGCGGTTTCAGTTCCCCGGCCAGGGTCAGCAGCGTCGTGGTCTTGCCCGCGCCGTTGGGTCCGAGCAGCGCCACGATCTCGCCGGGCCGCACCACCAGGTCGAGGTCCCGCAGCGCGGCCAGGTCCCCGTATCCGGCGCTGAGCCCGCGGGCCTCGATCAGGGGCTCACCGTCCGCGGGCGCCTTGGGTGCCGTTTCGCGCTCGATCACTTTGACCGGGCCGGGCTTCCCTGCGTCGCCGGCCGCGTCCTGGGTGCCGAGATAGGCGGTGATGACGGCCGGATCGTTGCGGATCTCCGCGGGCGTTCCGGACGCGATCACCTTGCCGAAGTTGAGGACCGAGACCTGGTCGCTCACGTCCAGCACGACGGACACGTTGTGCTCCACCAGCAGCACCGCCATCCGCAGTTCGGTGGCCAGCCGGCGGATGAGGTGGCCGAGCTCGGCGGTCTCGGTGTCGTCCAGACCGGCGGCCGGCTCGTCGAGCAGCAGGACCGAGGCTCCGGTGGCGACCGACCGGGCGATGGCCAGCAGCCGGCGGCGGCCGTACGGCAGCTCATCGGGCTTGCGTTCGAGGTCGTCCTCCAGGTGGAACTCGCGGATGGCGGCGAGCGCGGCCGGCGAGTACCGCTCCCGGCCCGGGACGACGAGGTTGGACACGAACGCGGGCCAGTCCTGGCGGTCGCACGCGGCGAGCAGGTTCTCCCGGACCGTCATCGTCTCGAACAGCTCGAGGCTCTGGAAGGAGCGGCTGATGCCGGCCGCGGCCCGGCGCTGGGCCGGCCAGCGGCCGATGTCCTGGCCGTCGAGGGTCATCGTGGCGCCCGGGCTGTCCACGAATCCGGTCAACGCGTCGATCAGGGTCGTCTTGCCCGCCCCGTTCGGCCCGATGAGCCCGTGGACCTGCCCCGGCACGAGTTTGAGCGCCACGTCGTCGAGCGCGGTCACGCCGCCGAAGCGCACCGTCAGCCCGCTCACGTCCACCGGCCGCTCGACGACGCTGAACGTCGTCTCCCCTTCCAGTTCGGCGACGTCACGGCGGCGGACCTGGCGGCCGGCGCGCGCACGGATCCACTTGGGCACCAGCCACGCGGGCAGCCGCTGCGTGGCCAGGCCGTTGGGCAGCTGCGGCAGCACCATGAGCAGGGTCAGGCCGAGGATCATCTGCCCGACCTCGTTGCGCGAGATGAACTGCGCGAACGCGGCGCCGGGGAAGAGCTGCGAGATCACCCCGGAGAGCAGTCCGGCCGGAGCGTACAGGGCGCCGATGACCGCGCCGGCCAGGTAGCCGACACCGCCGATGATCGAGAACACGACCGCGAAGATGGACTGGAAGGCGGTGTACGTCGGCACGAAGGTCACGTTGGGCTGGCGGAACGACAGCAGGACGCCGCCTGCCGCGGCCAGGGCGGCCGAGATGCCGAAGGCGAAGATCTTGGCGCGGGCCACGCTGATGCCGAGGCTGGCCGCGGCGCGCTCGTTCGACCGGACGGCCACCAGGCGGCGGCCGGCCCGGCCCCGCCGGAGGTTCGCGACCATCAGGGCGGCCAGGATGAACAGCACCAGGCAGAAGATCGCGTAGCGGCTGGGCCAGAAGTACGTGTCCATGTCGATGCCGAAGATCTTCGGCGAGCCCACGTTGATGCCCGTGAACCCACCGGTGCGCTCGGTCGAGGAGAAGATCTGGTGCTCCAGCACCACGGCCAGGCACAGCGTCACCACGGCCAGGTTCATGCCCCGGGTCCGTAGCGCCGGCAGGCCGACGATGATGCCGACCGGGACCGCGCCCAAGACGCCGATCAGCATCGCGGCCCAGAACGGCATGCCGTGATCGGCGACCAGGCGGGCGGCGATCCAGGCGCCCATGCCGGCGAGCGCCATCTGTGCCAGCGACAACTGTCCCGTGTAGCCGGTGACGACCACGAGGGACAGCACGACGAGGCCGAGCGCCAGGGTGATCTCGGTGGCGCCGAGCAGGGCCGGCGGGAACACGAAGTACAGCAGGCCGAGGGCGACGAGCCCGGTGCCGATCAGCACCGGGGGGCGCACGATGCCGGTGCCGAGCTGGGGCGGGCGCTGGATCGCCTCGCCCCGCAGCGGCAGGGAACGCCCGGAGACGACGAGGACGAGGATGATGACGATGAACGGCACCGTCTGGCCCCAGCCGTCGGCGTGCTGGCGCGTGCCGATCCAGGCCACCTCGGACTCGAGCATGCCGATCAGCAGCCCGCCGGCCATCGTCAGCGGGAAGGACTTGAAGCCGCCGAGCAGGGCGGCGGCGAGGGCCGGCACGATGAGCATCGCCAGGTTCTCCACCTGCAGCGTGCCGATGCTGACGATGAGCACGGCCGACACCACGCTGAGCGCGCAGCCCACCATCCAGTTCACGGTCGCGACGGTGTCCGGGGAGATGCCCAGCGCCGAGCTCGCCCGCCCGTTCTCGGCCACGGCCGAGGTGGCGAGGCCGAAGCGGGTGGAGCGGTACACGACCGTGAGCACGACGGCCAGCACCACCCCGACACCGAGGATGGCGAGCCGGTCGGTCCCGATCCGGATGCCCGGCAACACGGTCGTCGACCCGTCCGGCAGGATCGAGGTGACGATCCGGGCCTTCCCCACGCCGAACAGGAACTGGCCCAGGCCGAAGAGGAACGCGAAGACACCCAGCGTCGCGATGAGCCGCGACACCGGCGGCGCGTCCCGCAGTGGTCGCATGACGAGCAGATGGATCAGCGCGCCGGTGGCCAGACCCACGCCGATGGCGAGCAGCGCCGCCACCGGCGTGGCCATGCCGGCCTCGCGTTGCAGGTAGAAGACGTAGGCGCCCATCATGCCGACCGCGCCCTGGCTGAAGTTCAGGATCCCGGAGCCGCGGTAGATCAGCACGATCCCCAGGGCGGACAAGCCATAGATCGCGCCGGCCCCGAGTCCGAGTACGGCGAACCTGATCACGTCGGTCAGCATGTGGGCCCGATCCTCAGCTCTTCGGCGGAGTGGTGCAGTTCTGGCCGGTGTACGCATCGCGGAAGGTGTCGTACACCGGCAGTTCCTTGCCGCCGCTGTACTTCACGATGAACGCGCAGGAGCTGAAGATCCGCGGGTATCCGCCCACGTTGCCCTTCTGCCACTGGATCGGCGGGGTGAGGCCGATGTCGATGCCGCTCATGGTCGGCAGCGCGTCCCACAGGGCGGTGTTGGTCGGGTCTGGCACCTTCTTGGCCGCCTCGGCGAAGGCGAGGACGGCGGCGTAGGCGTTGAGCCGGAAGCCCCGCGTCTCGCTGATCCCCTGCTTCGACATGGCCGCGACGTAGGCCTTGGTGGCCGTGTTCTCGTACGACGGCGGCAGGTAGCCCAGCGCCTCGTAGAGGCCGTCCGAGGCCGTGCCGAGCGCGTCGGCGACCTTCTCCTTCTGCGTGCCGATGATGCCGATCGCGATGTTCGGCGCGTCCTTCTTGAGCTGCTTGATGAAGGCGGTCGAGTCGGTGCCCGGCAGCACGGTCAGGATGGCGTCGGTGCCGTTGGCGAGGACGGCCTGGACGTAGGGCGCCATGTCCGGGGCGCCGGTCGGCACGGGCACGTCGTTGAGGATCTTCTGACCGGCGGACGTGAGGCCCTGGTTGGCGAAGCCGCCGAACGCCCCGCCGCCGTCGATCTGGATGCGGGCCATGCTGATCTTCTTGAAGCCCTGCGCGGCCAGCGCGTTGGCCAGCGACGCGGTCTGGATCGGCGTGCTGCCGTCCAGGGGGAACTGCGCGATCTCCGTCAGGTCTGTGCCGGAGGTGACGGCACCGATGATCGGGATCTTCGCCTCCCGGAGGATCTTCTCGTGGCCCTTCTGCAGGGTGAGCTCGGCGACCACGGCCGCCACCCCGAGGCTCTGGGCCTGGCGGGCGCAGTTGTCGGCGGTGTTCGGGTCGTTGCCGGTCTTGCAGACGGTCATCTCGATCGGCCGTCCTTTGATGCCACCGTTCGCGTTCACCTGCGCCAGACCGGCGTTGGCGCCGTCGACGAGCTCGGGGGCGGCGGCCGAACCGGTCTCGTCGTAGATCAGCATGACCTTCACCGCGTTGCCGGCCGGTGAGCCACCGCCCGGGGCGGCGGGTGACTTGGTCTTGTCGTTGCTGCAGGCGGATAACGCGAGCGGCAGAACAAGCATCGCCGCAGCGAGGCGGGTCCGCAGCGTTCTCATGAATGCCTCCATCAAGGCCAGGAAAGTGGGGTGTGGGCCTGATACTGACATCAGATTCAGGAAAAGGGAACAGAAGAGCGTTCAGGCTTTCGCAACCGTCTTCACCACAGGCGCAGCCGGCTCGTGGCGGACGTCGTCAGGGGTCAGTTTCCGCGTCCAGGCCGCGAACTCCAGCAGGATGCCGTCCGGGTCGAAGAAGTACAGCGAGCCGACGTAGACGCCGTCGTGCATGCGCCGCGCGATCGTGGACGGACTGTCGTCATGGAACACGACGTGCCCGACCTCCACGCCCTTGGCCTGGAGCCGCTCGCGGTACTCGTCGAACTTGTCGACCGGAATCTGCAGGGCGACATGGTTCATCGACGCGACGGCGCTGGCGATGTCGCCGACCCCGGGCAGCGCACCGGGATGGGTCACACCGGGGACCTTGTCCGGCGCACCCGGGAACCAGAAGAAGGCCAGGGCGTTGCCGCCGCCGCAGTCGAAGAAGAAGTGCTGTCCCATCCCGCTCGGCAGCTCGACCGTCTTGATCAACGGCAGGCCGAGCACGTTGGTGTAGAAGTCCACCGTGCGGCGCATGTCGCTGCATACCAGCGCGAGGTGGTTGATGCCGCCGATCTCGAATTCTCGCTCGGCCATGGTGCGCCCTCCAGGGGTTCAGTTGATTGAGCCGATCCCGGCCCGGTCGGCCACCAGGTCCAGGTGCAGCGCCGCACCGCCGGCGAGCTGACTGTTGGTGTGGGCCCGCTTGAGATAGATGTGCGCGGGGTGCTCCCACGTGAAGCCGATGCCGCCGTACGTCTGGATCGCGCCCTCGGCCGCCGCCAGATAGGCGTCGGCGGCGGCGAGCTTCGCCACCGCAGCGGCCAGCGCCGAGTCCGGGGCGTCGGCATCCAACCGGCGCACCGCGTGCTCGACCGCCGCCACCGCCGCGTCGAGCTGGCTCGACACGTCTGCCAGGCGGTGCTTGACCGCCTGGAACGAGCCGATGGGGCGGCCGAACTGCATGCGCTGCCGGGCGTAGTCAACGGCGCCCCGCAGCACGGCCCGGGCCCCGCCGATGGAGTCGGCCGCGACCAGCGCGGCGAGTTCCGACCGAAGCCGCTCGGCCCTCCACTCGCCGTCCCGGCCGAGTGGCGTCATTGCCGCCCCGTGGAACTCGACGTGCCAAAGGACGCGCGACGGGTCCAGCGTGGGCAGCGGGCGCCGGACGACGCCGCGGGCGGCGGCCGGCACCACGAACAGCTCCGGGCCCGTCGCGATCACGAAGGTGTCGGCCGCTCCCCCCTCGAGCACGTAGGTCCGCTCGCCGTCGGGCAGCACGAGCGCGACCCGGTGCCGGCCGCTGATCGCGCCCGCCAGGAGCCGGTCCCGTTCCTGGGACGCGGGCGCGGAACGCAGCGCCCGCAGGCCGAACATGTGGCCCAGCAACGGCGTGGCGGCCGGCACGGCGCCGCACTCCTCGATCGCCACCGCCAGGTCCTCGAGCCCGGTCTCGGCGACACCGAGATCGAACAACGCATCCCAGTCCCCGCCGGGTGCACAGCGGGCGGCCACGGCGGCCACCACCGAGCGCCACTGGTCACGCTCGGCGGCACTGAGCTGGCTCATGACCGGCTCATTGGCCGGCTCATGGCCGCAGCGCGGCGGCGGCCTGGCTGTCGAGGTACTCGTCGATGCGCGAGATCCGCCCGCCGGTCACCGTCACCACCAGGCACGCGGGAATCTCGAGCTCGGTGCCGTTGGGCGCGGTGCCCCGCAGCACGTGCTGCTCCACGTAGCCGGTCGGCGTCGCGTGGCGCACCACTTCCTCATAGCGCTTGTTACCGACCTTGCGGTGCAGCCAGTTCAGCACCTTGAGGTTCTCGTCGACGCGCTGCTCGTGCTGATCGTCGTTGTGCCAGACCACCACGTCGGGCGTGTAGATCTCGTCGCGCAGGGCGTCGAGGTCGTTGGCGTCGATCGCCGCGACCAGGCGCTCGGCCAGCGCGAGCGAGATGTCCGCCGGGCTGGTTGTGTGCTCACTCGTCGTCATGACCGTCCCTAAAAGTGATATCAGTATCAGAAATACGCTAACGCGTCGGGCTGGGCTTCGGCAAGATCCGGGATCAGCGCACGACGTCCGACCACGGCGCCTGGTCCCGGTACCTGCGCAGCAGGCGCTTGGCGACCACCATCCGGTGCACCTCGTCCGGGCCGTCGTAGATGCGGGCGTAGCGGGCGTCGCGGTACATGCGCTCGAGCGGGGTGTCCTCGGTGACGCCCATCGCGCCGTGCACCTGCAGCGCGCGGTCGACGACGTCGTGCAGCATCTGCGCGCCGAAGAACTTGATCAGTGAGATCTCGACCCGGGCGTCCTGGCCGCTGTCGATCTTCCGCGCCGCGTCCAGGGTCATCAGCCGTGCCGCCTGGATGTGGGCGGCCGACTCGGCGATGTACCGCTGGACCTCGCCCTTCTCCGACAGCAGCGAGCCGTGGGCGAAGCGGGTCGTCACCCGGTCGCACATCAACTCGAAGGCGCGCTGGGCCTGCCCGAGCCAGCGCATGCTGTGGGTGATCCGGCCCGGCCCGAGCCGCGCCTGGGCCACGGAGAAGCCGCCGCCGCGCGGCCCGAGCAGGTTCCCGGCGGGCACCCGCACGTTGTCGTAGCGGACCTCGCAGTGGTTGCCGCCGTAGTGGCCCATGGTCCGGACGACCCGCTCGATGTTGTACCCGGGCGTGTCCGTGGGCACGAGGATCATTGAGAACTGCTGGTGTTTCGGCGCGTCCGGGTCCGTCTTGACGAAGACGGTGGTGTACATCGCCTTGTTGGCCCCAGAGGTGAACCACTTGTGGCCGTTGATCACCCACTCGTCGCCGTCGAGCACCGCGGTGGTCTGGATCAGCGTCGGGTCCGAGCCGGCCACCTCCGGCTCGGTCATGCCGATCGTCGGCCCGGTCACGCCCTCGAACAGCAGCGGGATCCACTTGGCCTTCTGGGCCTCGGTGCCGAACTCCAGCAGCATCAGACAGTCCTGAAAGGACAGTGTGCCGAGGGCTTCCGTGCCCCAGTAGGAACGGCCGACAATCTCGTTGATCATGACGTAGTCCATGAACGGAAGACCGCCGCCGCCGATCGCGGCCGGATGCCCGAGCGCCCAGACACCGCGCTCCTTGGCCAGGCTCTTCAGCTCGGCCATCGCCGCGGCACTGCTGTCGTCGTTGCGGTCCAGGATCGGCTCCCGCGGGATCAGCTCGTCGTCGACGAACCGCCGGACGTCGTGGCGTTGTTGGGCGAAGTCTCGGCTCGGCCGAGCCTGGGCCACAGTGGACATGGACGCCACCTCCGGTGGAAAGTCAGTAATACTAACGTCAGTTTCAGTTTTGCATCGGCGCCACGGTCCGGTCAACCGCCGGAAGATCACCGTGGGATCTGCGACCAGGACGTGTCCCGGGGCAGACCGGGCTCCTTGGGCAACCCCAGCAACCGCTCCCCGATGATCGTGCGCATGACGTCCGAGGTGCCGCCGGCGATCGTGTAGGCCTGCGACTGCAGCCACGTCCACACCGGGTCGTCCGGGGCCGGGCCGTCGGCCCGCACCGCGTCGGCGTCGTAGACGAGCCCGGCCGCGCCGAGCAGCTCCAGCGCGAAGCGGGCGATGCGCTGCTCCAGCAGGGCCCGGCGCAACTTGAGGCCGGACGAGCCCGGGCCGGGTCCCCCTTCGGCCCGCGTCTCCTGGTCACGCAGGGCGGCCACGCGCAGCACCTCGGCGTCGACCCAGAGCCGGGTCAGCTCGGCCCGCCGGTGCGGGTCGGAGCCGGTCCGGCGCCAGGTGCCGACGGCCAGGGCGATGGCACCCGACCCGCGCTCGCCGACGGATGCGCCGATCGCGGCCCGCTCGCTCGCGAGCATCGTGGTGGCGACCTTCCACCCCTCGCCGATGCCGCCGAGCCGCGCGTCGTCGCCGAGCCGGACCCCGTCCAGGAAGACCTCGTTGAAGTGCGTGCCCCCGGTCAGATCCCGCAGCGGCCGCACCTGCACGCCCGGAGCCCGCATGTCGATGAGGAACGCGGTCAGCCCGGCGTGCTTCGGGGCTTCGGGATCGGTGCGGGTCAGGGCCAGCCCGAAGCGCGCGGCGTGGGCCAGCGACGTCCACGTCTTCTGCCCGTCGACGACCCACCCGGCGCTGTCACGGCCGTCGCGGACGGCCCGCGTGGCCAGGCCGGCGATGTCCGACCCGGCGCCCGGCTCGGAGAACAGCTGGCACCAGATGTGCTCGGCCGTGAAGATGGGCCGGAGCAGGGCCTGCTGGGCGGGCGTGCCGTGGGCCATCAGCGCCGGGGCGACCATGCCGATGCCCATGGGATTGCGCTCCCAGGACTCCAGCCGGCCGGCCGCCGAGAGCACGGCGTCCACCTCGGCCTGACGGTCAGGGCCGATCCCCAGTCCCCCGGCCCCGGCGGGCCGCTGCACCCAGGCCAGGCCCGCGTCGAACTGGGCCGCCAGCGCCGTGGTGCGATCGGCGCCGTCGGTGTCGCGGACGAAGTCGGCGACGTGTCGCTGGAGGGCCTCCGCGCTCCATCGGTGCCCGCTCACTGGATCAACGTCTCCCGTCCGGCCCAGTACTGGTCCTTGAGCTTGCGCTTGTAGAGCTTGCCGGTGGGCAGGCGCGGCAACTCGGTGACGAAGTCGACGGAGCGGGGGCACTTGTAGTGGGCGATCGACTCCCGGCAGAAGGCGATCAGCTCCGCTTCCGTCGCCGGGCCCGGGTCCACCCCGGGCGCGAGCTGCACCACGGCCTTGACCGCCTCCCCGAAGTCCTCGTCGGGGACGCCGATCACCGCCGCGTCGTCCACCTTTTCGTGGGTGATCAGGAGGTTCTCCGTCTCCTGCGGGTAGATGTTGACCCCGCCCGAGATGATCATGAAGCTCTCCCGGTCGGTGAGGTACAGGTAGCCGTCCTCGTCCAGGTAGCCGATGTCGCCCACCGAGCTGGCGCCGAGCTCGAAGTCGCGGGTCGCCGCCGTCTTGCCGGGGTCGTTGAAGTACTGGAAGCCGGCCGGCCCGCGGAACCACACGGTGCCGGTCACGCCCGGCGGGCAGGGGCTCCCGTCCTCGGCCCGGATGAGCAGTTCGCCCATCGCGGCCCGCCCGACGCTGCCCGGGTGCTCCAGCCACTCCGGCGAGGTGCAGAAGGTGTAGCCGATCCCCTCACTCGCCGCGTAGAACTCGAGGATGATCGGGCCCCACCAGTCGATCATCTGGCGCTTCACCTGCGGGGGGCACGGGGCCGAGGAGAGGATGACCGTGCGCAGCGACGAGACGTCGGCGCCGCGCCGGCGCTCCTCCGGCAGCTTCAACAGGCGGGAGAACATCGTCGGGACCAGCTGCGAGTGGGTCGCGCGATGGGCGGCGAGGAGGTCCAGGTACCGGTCCGCGTCGAACGACGCCATGATGACCGACGTCCCGCCGGCCCGCAGCGTCATGGACACGCTGCCCTGCGGAGCGGAGTGGTACAGCGGCGCGGGCGACAGGTACACGCTGGACTCGTCGAGCCCCCACCGCTCCCGCTGGACCCGCGACCCGAGGGGCTCCTCGGACGGATGCGCCTCCGCGAGCGGGTGATAGATGCCCTTCGGGCGCCCGGTGGTGCCGGACGAGTAGAGCATCGCCATGCCCAGCTGCTCGTCCGCGATCGGCTCCGCCGGCAGGCCGGCCACCACTCGGTCGTACGACTCGAACGGGGCCGGCGGGTTCTCCGAGTCGGCCATCAGCCACCGCTCGACACCCGGGCACCGCTGCGGGAGCTGCCGGGCGACGTCGAGCTTGGCCGCCGACGTGACCACGATCCGGGCGGAGCTGTCGTTGATGACGTAGGCGGCCTCATCGGACGACAGATAGTGGTTGATGCAGGTGTAGTACAGGCCGCTGCGTTCGGCGGCCGCCTCGCTCTCCAGCAGGCGCGGGTTGTTCTCCATGAACATCGCCACGTGGTCGCCGAGGCGCAGGCCGCTGCGCCGGAAGAGATGGGCCAGTCGGTTGGCCGCCGCCTCGTACTCACCGAAGGTGATCCGGGTGCCGGCCTCCGCCATGATGATCGCCAACCGGTCCGGGTGGGCCTGCGCGATGTGTGCGGCGTACATGGCTCGGAGTGTGCCGCAGCCGACGATTGTGTGCAATAGTGCAGACCGGCGGGGCAAATGAGCCCGTTCTACGGGCGCCGCGCATCAGATTGTGCACATTCAGGAGAGCGATCGTGACGAAGCACGGTTCTTCGGGTCCCCTGTCGGGCGTCCGGGTCCTCGAGTTGGGCAGCTTCATCGCCGGCCCGTTCGCAGGCCAGCTGCTGGCCGACTACGGCGCCGAGGTGATCAAGATCGAGCCGCCCGGTGAGGGCGACCCGATGCGCCGGTGGGGTGTCGTGCAGGACGGCCAGAGCCTCTGGTGGCCGGCCATCGCCCGGAACAAGAAGTCGGTCGCGCTCAACCTGCGGCACGGGGACGGCCAGGCGGTGGCCCGGACGCTCGCCAGTCGATGCGACGTCGTCCTGGAGAACTTCCGGCCCGGCACCCTCGACGCCTGGGGCCTCGGCTACCAGGCCCTCGCCGCGATCAATCCCGGCATCATCGTCGTGCACGTCTCCGGCCTGGGGCAGACCGGCCCGCGGTCGCGCGAGGCCGGCTTCGGCAGCATCGGCGAGGCCATGGGCGGCATCCGGTTCACGACCGGCGACGCCGGGTCACGCCCGGCCCGGACCGGCATCAGCATCGGCGACTCCCTCGCGGCGCTGTTCGCCGTTGTGGGAACTTCCACAGCACTGGTCGAGCGCGCGAAGAGCGGCCGCGGTCAGGAGGTCGACGTCGCCATCTACGAAGCGGTCGCCGCGCTCATGGAGTCGACGATGGTCGACTACGAGCGGGCGGGTGTGCTGCGGACGCGGACCGGAAGCGTCCTGCCGGGCGTGGCACCGTCCAATGTGTACAGGAGCGCCGACGGCGCCGACATCGCGATCGCGGGCAACGCCGACGCGGTGTACCGGCGGCTCTGCGGCGCCATGGGCCGCCCGGAGCTGGCGGACGATCCACGCTTCGACAACCACGAGGCCCGGGGCCGCAACTCGGTCGTCCTCGACGAGGAGATCGAACGCTGGACCGCCTCGCTCACCGCGGAGGACCTGCTGGGAATCCTCGCGGACCACGGCGTACCCGCGGGGAAGATCTACACCGCGCCCGACATGCTCGCCGACGTGCAGTACGCGGCCCGGCAGATGGTGCTGCGGCCGGAGACGGACGACGGCGTCGAAGGGCCGATGGCCGGCATCGTCCCGAAGTTCAGCCGCACGCCGGGTGCGGTGTCCACAGTGGGTCCGCGCCTCGGTCAGCACACGCGCGCGGTCCTCGGCGAACTGGCCGGGGTGGACGACGAGGGCTGGGCCGACCTGGTGACGCGCGGGATCGTGGCCGGGTGAGCGCACTTCGAACGGCCGTCGTCACCGGAGGCGGGCGCGGTCTCGGCCGGGCCTATGCGATCGCTCTGGCCGCCGCCGGGCACGCCGTCATCGTCAACGACCTCGGGGACGGGCCCGCCGACGCGGTCGTCGCCGAGATCGAGGCCGCCGGCGGAACCGCGCTCGTCAGCCGGCACGACGTGACGGACTTCGCCGCGACCGCCGAGCTGGTCGAGCTCGCCGTCGAGCGCTTCGGCGGCCTCGACGTGGTGGTCGCCAACGCGGGCATCCTCCGGGACCGGACGCTGGCGGCGATGGCCGAAAGCGAATGGGACGACGTCATCGCGGTCCACCTCAAGGGCACGTTCACCATCGCCCACCATGCCGCCGCGCACTGGCGGGCCCGGTCCAAGGCGGGCGACGCGGTCGACGGGCGGCTGATCACGACGACCTCGGCCTCCGGGCTGTACGGGAACATCGGACAGTCGAACTACGCCGCGGCGAAGGCCGGCATCGCCGGGTTCACGCTCGTGGCGGCGCAGGAGCTGCGGCCGTACGGCGTGAGCGTCAACTGTGTGGCCCCGAGCGCCCTCACCCGTCTGACCGAGGCACCGCTGCTGCGCTACGAGGGTGCGATCACCGACCGGCGGCGCGAGGAGCTCGACCCCAACTGGGTGGCCCGCGTCGTCGCCTGGCTCTGCGGGCCGGGTGCGCGCGACGTCACCGGCCAGGTCTTCGACATCCGCGGCCCGCGGGTCGGCATCGCCTCGGGCTGGCGCCTCGAACCGGCCTTCACCCAGCCCGACGACCTCGACGAACTCGACCAGGCGCTCCGGTCGGCCATCGCGGCCGCACCGCCCGCCGCGGACATGGAAGGTCAGCGCAATGGGTGAGCCTCCGCTGCGCGGCGTGCGGGTGCTGGAACTGCTCGGGATCGGACCCGAGCCCTTCGCCGGCATGCTGCTGGCCGATCTGGGTGCCGACGTGCTCGCGCTCCGCCGCCCCGGCCAGACACCCGGGGGCGGCGGGCTGGAGCGGGGCCGGCCCGTGATCGGCGTCAACCTGAAGGACCCCGGCACCCTGGGGGTCGTACGCGAGCTGGTGGCCTCGGCGGATGTCCTCCTGGAGGGGTACCGCCCGGGCGTCGCCGAACGGCTCGGGCTCGGCCCGGAGGACTGCCACGCCATCAACCCGCGGCTCGTCTACGGCCGGATGACCGGCTGGGGTCAGACCGGGCCTCTCGCGGCCACGGCCGGCCACGACATCAACTACATCGCCGTCACCGGGGCGCTGCACGCGGCCGCCCGGCGGGGCCAGGCGCCCACTCCCCCGTCCAACCTGCTCGGCGACTTCGGCGGCGGCGGCATGTACCTCGTCACGGCGGTGCTGGCCGCGCTCGTCGAACGCGCGCGCACCGGCACGGGACGGGTGCTGGACGTGGCGATCACCGACGGCACCACCTATCTCACGTCGATGCTCTACGGCATGCACCGCGACGGCCAGTGGCGGGACGAGGCCGGCACGAACCTGCTCGACACCGGCGCGCCCTACTACGACGTATACGGCTGTGCCGACGGCCGCTACGTCGCGGTCGGCGCCCTCGAGCCCCAGTTCTTCGCGGCCCTGGCCGGGCTGCTGGACCTCGGTCCCGAGGTGTGCGAGGACCGTGACGACCCGGCCCGCTGGCCGGCGTTGCGCGCGGCGATCGCGGCGGCGGTCCTCACCCGGACCCGCGACGAGTGGGCCGCCCTCGCCGCCGGGACCGACGCCTGCCTGGCTCCCGTGCTGGACCTCACCGAGGCGCCGCAGCACGGCCAGGCGGTGGCGCGCGGAACCTTCGCCGACGGGATGCCCCGCCTCCCCCTCGGCCGCGCGGTGCAGACACCGTCGGCCGCCGACGTCGTCCGCTCCTGGGGTGTGGACCCCGAACTCGCCGCGGCCGTCGCGCAGTGGCATGACCTTTAGGAGACCGCTGTGCACGACGCCGTGATCGTCGACATCGTCCGCTCCGCGTCGGGCCGCGGCAAGCCCGGCGGGGCGCTGTCCGGACTGCACCCCGTGGACCTGCTGGCCACCGTGCTCCGCTCGCTCGTCACGCGCACCGGCGTCGATCCCGCGCTGATCGACGACGTCATCACCGGCTGCGTCGGCCAGGCCGCCGAGCAGGCGGCCAACATCGGGCGCAACGCCGTGCTGGCCGCGGGCTGGCCGCTGTCCGTGCCGGGCACGACCGTCGACCGGGCCTGCGGATCGGGTCAGCAGGCGATGCACTTCGCCGCCCAGGGCGTGATGGCCGGGGCCTACGACGTCGTCGTGGCGTGCGGGGTCGAGTCGATGAGCCGCGTCCCGATGGGCACCGCGATGGTCGGCGGCGCCGATCCGTTCGGCCCCGGGGTGGCCGCCCGCCTGGCCGGCAACGGCCTCGTGTCGCAGGGGGTCGCGGCCGAGCTGGTGACCGCCCGCTGGGGCCTCACCCGCGAGCAGCTCGACGCCTACGCCGCCCGCTCGCACGCCCTCGCGTCAGCGGCCACCGAATCCGGGGCGTTCGCGAACGAGATCGTCGCGGTGGACGTGCCCGGGCGCGACGATCCGCTGGTGCGGGACGAGACCATCCGCCCGGCGACCTCACCGGCCGGCCTGGCCGGACTCACACCCGCCTTCTACGACGCCGCCGCCGGCGAGCGGTTCCCGCAGATCGGCTGGCACATCACCGCGGGCAACTCCTCGCCGCTGACCGACGGGGCGGCGGCCGCGCTCATCATGAGCGCCACCCGGGCGGCCGAACTCGGGCTGCGCCCCCGGGCCCGCTTCCACGCCTTCGCCCTGGCCGGCGACGACCCGGTCATGATGCTGACCGCGCCCATCCCGGCCACCCGCAAGGTCCTCGCGAAGGCCGGCCTGACCATCGACGACATCGCCGCCTACGAGGTGAACGAGGCGTTCGCGCCGGTCCCCCTCGCCTGGGCGGCCGACCTCGGGGCGGACCCGGCGCGGCTCAACCCGCGCGGCGGCGCGATCGCGCTCGGCCACCCGCTGGGCGGCTCCGGGGTGCGCCTCATGGCGACCCTGGTGAACCACCTCGAACAGACCGGCGGCCGCTACGGGCTGCAGACGATGTGCGAGGCGGGCGGCCAGGCCAACGCCACCATCGTCGAACGGCTATGACAACGGCCATGACAACGGCCATGACTTGGAGCGACCGGCGCAGTGCCTATCGCCGGTCGCTCCAGGGAACTTCGAACACGGCGGTGCCGGCGAGGTGGACCTCGCCGGTCTGCCGGGTCGCCTTGACCGCAACCGTGCAGACCGTGTGCGTCGCGGTCTCCTCGACGGCGGTGATCTCGCCGCTGTAGGTGATGGTGTCGCCGGGCCAGGCGATCGCGCGGAACCGCACCTCGAACCGGCGGACATTGTCGGGGCCGAGGTGGTCGGCGACGTATGCGGCCAGGACACCGGCCTGCCGCATCCCGACGGCGAACACCGTCGGGAACCCTGCCGCGCGGGCGAACTCGGCGTCGTGGTGGATCGGGTTCATGTCGCCGGACGCGCCCTGGTAGCGCACGAAGTCGGTGACGGTGAGCGGGCCCTCGACCAGCGACTCGAGGTGACCCGGTCGCGGGCGCGGCGCCGTCATCCGGCCGGCGCCGATGCCGTGGGGGCTTCCTCCGTCACGACGAGGGTGGCCGTGGATTCGGCGAGCAGGCGCCCGGCGGCGTCGCGGTACTCGGTGACGATGTCCGCGAACTCGAGGGTGCCGCCGCGGCGGCCCTGTTTCGTGTACACCCGGTCGATTCGTTGCCGGCAGTGCAGTACGGTCCCGGCCCGCGGCGGCGGCCCGTGGAACACGTACGTCTGCCCGGCGTGCAGGACGCGCGACAGGTCGGAGGCTTCGTCGAACCACGGCGCGCTGGCGTCCGTCGTCCAGAGCTCGCTCGACGCCAGGAAGGTCGGCGGCGACACCGGGTCGTCGCCGGAGTACAGCGGATGGTTCGAGCCGACCGCGGCGCCGAACTCGCGGATCTTGCCCTTCTCGACCGTCATCGTGTATTCGGCACCCGACCGTCCCTCGAACTCGGACATCCGGCTCATATGCTCACCACTCCCAACCACGCAATGCCCGATTGTGTGCAATCTAACGGACAACATCGGCCTTGACAACAGATTCCATCGGCCGGCAGGAGCTACTTTGTACACAAAGCTCTGTGCACATGAGTTCACCTTGTCTACGATCCGTCTAGGCGATCGGAGCGGAGAAGCCGTGACAACCCTGCCCGCGTCAGTCCAGATCGTCGAGGTCCTGCTGCGCGACGGCCTGCAGAACGAGCGAACCCTCGTCACGACCGAGCAGAAGGTCGCCTGGGCCGCGACGCTCGTCGCGGCCGGGGCGCGCCGGATCGAGGCCGTGTCGTTCGTGCACCCCCGCCTGGTGCCGGCGATGGCCGACGCCGAGGCGGTCATGGCGAACGTGGAGCGGGTCGCGGGCGTCCGCTGGAGCGGCCTCGTGCTCAACCGCCGCGGGCTTGAGCGCGCGCTGGTCGCAGGCGTCGACGAGGTCAACGTGGTCGTGCCCGCCAGCGACACCTTCAGCCGCCGGAACCAGAACATGTCCACCGAGGAAGGCGTCGACACGGCCCTGGAGCTGGTGGAGCAGGCCCGCGCGTCCGGACTGTTCACGACGGTCACCTTGGCCACGGCGTTCGGCTGCCCCTTCGAGGGCGAGGTTGCCCCCGATCGGGTCCAGCAGCTCGCGGCGCGCCTGGTCGAGGCCCGTCCGGACGAGATCTGCCTGGCGGACACCATCGGTGTCGGCGTCCCCGGACAGGTCGCCAGGCTCACCGCGCTGGTCCGTGACGTCGCCGGACCCGGCACGGCGCTGCGGTTCCACTTTCACGACACCCGCAACACGGGCATCGCCAACGCCTGGGAAGCCGCGCGAAACGGGGCCGAGGTGCTGGACGCGAGCGTCGGAGGCTTCGGCGGCTGTCCCTTCGCCCCGCGCGCGACCGGCAACATCGCGACCGAGGACCTCGCCTTCATGCTCGAGCGTTCCGGGGTGTCGACCAACCTCCAGATCGACAAGCTGGTGGCTGTCGCCGCCGGGGTCGGCGAGGTCCTGGGAAAGACACCACCGTCGTCGCTCTCACGCGCGGACGAGTTCCCCCCGAGAAGGCCATGACATGCGGATCTGGTGGCGTCCCTGAGCGGCTGCTGGACGAGGACGCGGCCCGCGACATCACGCTCGCGATCCCGCTGGAGGCAGTCCGCCTGGTGTGCGTCGATGTCGTATAGCTGCCAGTCGATGAAAGGACACGCCATGTTCATCCTTGGCTACCCGTAGGCAATCCGGCGCTGTAAGTGTGGGCGCTGAAGCGCTCAATGATCGACAATCCGGGCGCCTCGCACGAATGTACGCGAAAGGCTGCGCCCAACGTGACCTCTGGCGATGCCGCCCGCGACCTCGGCGAACAGCGCGCCGCCCTGCACCGCTACGTGACCCGGCTCGTCGCCCCCGACCTGCACCAGGCCGAGGACATCGTGCAGGAGACCCTGCTGCGCGCGTGGCAGCACGCCGACCAGCTCGACTGGGCCGAGCGGCCGATCCGGCAGTGGCTGTTCAGAATCGCGCGCAACCTCGTCGTCGACGCCTGGCGCAAGGACCGCAGCGTGCCGATCGGGATCGCGGCCGACCTGTTTCCCGAGCGGGCCGACCGCAGCGACCTGGCCCAGACCGTCGCCGACCGGCACCTCCTGATGCACGGGCTGCGGCAGCTCCCGGCCCAGCACCGCGAGGTCCTGGTGTACGTCCACCTGCTCGGACGCGGCGGCGACGACACCGCGGCGGCCCTCGGCATCCCCGGCGGCACCGTGAAGTCCCGCACCCACCACGCGCTGCGGGCCATGCGCGTGGCCCTCGGGGAGGCGGCATGATGGCGTTCCTGTCGGCGCACCGCGGGCCGATCAGCGCCCTGCTCGGCGGCCTCGGCCTGCTCGTGCTCGCCCTCGTCCTGCTCCAGCGCGCGGTGCGGCGGGCCGGCGGCTGGCGGGTGGTGCGGCGCCGGTTCGCCCGCGAGGTGCGGCGGACCGCGGCGGCGTTCGGGCGGCCCGTCCGGCGCTGGTGGCGGTACCGGCGACGCCTCAAACTCCTCAGGGGGCTGCTCGCCGACCCGCAGACCTGGACGACCGCCGAGGCGGCGCTGCGCGACATCCCGCTGCCCGGCCGGCGGCAGCCCTACGCCGTGATCCTCGCCGGCGACGCCGTCGGCGTGTACTTCGCCGGGGCGCCCTGCGAGGTCCCCGACGACTCGCCGTGGACCGCTGACGAGGACGACCCGCTGCTGTGGTGGACCCCGCCGGACCTGGACGCACCCGGCGACGCGACCCCGGTGCTGGTGGCGGCCGGCGTGGAGGACGCCCGCGGCGGCGTGGTGTTCCTCGACCTGGCCGCCGGCCCCGCCACCGTCGCCACGACCGGCGACGACCGCACCGGCCGCGCGCTCGTGCAGTCGATCGCCGCCCAGCTCGAGGCCCGCCAGCCGGACGGCGCGGTCACCATCGGCCCCGGCGTGCATCCCCGGTTCGAGGGCGACCTGATCACGCCGGCCAGCGAGTTCCTCATCTGCGCGGGTGTACCCGACAGCACGCGCCCCGATCTGCGCACCGTCCGCATCGGCGGCGCCCAGGGCCATGCCAGGCTGCTCGCCGCCGACCGCACGGGACTCGTGCGCCCGGCCGGCACCCCGCTCGTCCTCGACGTCACCGCGCTGCCGAGATCGGTCGTCCGCACGCTCGCGACGATCCCGCCCGCGCCCCGGCGCCCCGACACCGGCCCGCTCCTCGACGAGGACGCCTTCGTGGCCTCCCTCGACAACCCGTCGTCCCGGCCGCCGGTCCGGGAAGCGGCAGCGCCGGAGACAGACCCGCAAGCGGCAGCGCCCTCGCACCGGCCGGAAGTGGTGCCGCCGCCAGGGGACGCGGCCGGCGCCGGGGCGCCGCCGCCCATCCGGCCGGTCAGTGCCACCACGCCCGACGAGGACGAGTTCGACGAGCCGGAACGCCCCGCCCCCGGCGTGTCCGCGACAAGGGGGACGCCCGCGTGAACCTCACTCTCACCACCGTCGACGGCATCGACGGGACGCGCCGGGACCACATCGTCGACCTGCCCGGCGCCTGCACCGTGGCCGAGCTCAGCGCCGCCCTCGACCGGCCCGCCGACGACGGGGGCCCGGCCCGGTTCCTGGCCGGAGCCGGTCCAGCCAGGAAGGTGTACCTCGACGGCGTCGAGGTACACCTCTCCGCCCCGGTGCACGGCTCCGGCATCCGGTCAGGAGCGGTCCTGGGTCTGGGCCGGCCCGCCCGGCGACGGGACCGGATCCGGCCCGCCCCGGCCGACGCCGGCCCGGTGCTCGTCGAGCTGCACGCGGTCTCCGGCCCGGCCGCCGGCCGGAGCTGGCGGCTCACCCCGGGCAGCTGGGAGATCGGCACCGCCGAGCACTGCACGATCAGCGTCGACGGCCCCGACGCGCCCACCGGCGGGCTCTGGGTGACGGTCTCCACCCGGGGGGCCGTGACGTGGCACCGCGAGCCCGGCGACGACGGCGAGGTCAGACCAGCGGTCGTGGAGCCGCCGTACGCGTTCGACCCGGAAACCGGCATCACCCTCGAAAACGCCGGGCGGCCAGCAGTACCGGACGCGCAAGACGACGACGAACCCGGCCGGCGCTGGGAGCCCGGCACCGATCTTGCCGTCGGTCCGGTCCTGCTGAGGCTCGTCGCCCCGGTGGCGGCCGACGCCGCGGTCACGGACGCCGCCGACGGGATCAGCCTGGACTACAACCGGCCGCCGCGGATCGCGCCGCATCTGGACGCCGAGCGGGTGCGGCTGCCGAACCCCCCGACCAAGCCGCCGCGCCAGCCCTTCCCGATGCTGATGCTCGTCGCCCCGATCGTGCTCGGGCTGGTCCTCGTCGGGGTGTTCCGCTCGTACTTCTATCTGGTCTTCATCCTGTTCACGCCGGTCATGGCGGTCACCAACTGGATGGTCGGCCGGCGCGGCAACCGCAAACAGCACGAGGACCAGTGGCGGCGGTACCGGCTGCGGATGGACTCCCTGCAGCGCGAGATCCACGACGCGGTCCGGCAGGAGCGGCACGTGCGCTGCGTGACCGGACCCGACCCGGCGACGCTCGGCCTCATCGCGACCGGCCCCGGGGTGCGGCTGTGGGAGCGGCGCCGGCGGGACCCCGACCACCTGCTGGTCCGGCTCGGCACCGCCGACCTGCCGTCCGTGAAGGAGATCGACGACCCGGGCCGCGACGAGAACCACCGCACGGTGCGCTGGAACATCCAGGACGTGCCGGTCGGACTGGAGCTCGCCGAATACGGCGTCGTCGGCGTCGCCGGCCCGACCGCGCCGGTGCAGGCGCTGGCGCGGTGGTTCGTCGCGCAGAGCGCCGTCCTGCACAGCCCCCGGGACCTGCGGGTGGTGGTGCTCACCGAGCCGCAGCGCAGCGACGGCTGGGGCTGGGTCCGGTGGCTGCCGCACCTGCGGCCCGCCGGTGGGGGCGGCCCGATGGTCAGCGTCGGCAACGACCCGGAAAGTGTCGCCAACCGCGTCGCCGAGCTGGTCGCCCAGGTGCAGGCGCGCCAAAGGGCACTCGGCTCGTCGCTGGGCAAGGCCATGTTCACCGACCCCGACGTGCTCGTCATCCTCGACGGCGCCCGCCAGCTGCGGGACGTCCCGGGTGTCGTGCAACTGCTCACCGACGGTCCGCGGGTCCGCCTGTTCAGCATCTGCCTCGACGAGCAGGAGCGGCTCCTGCCGGAGGAGTGCACCGCGGTCGTCGTGGCCGCCGCGACGACCGTCACGCTGCGCCGCACCGGCAACGCCGACCTCACCGGCATCCGCGCCGACCTGGTCGACGTCGGCTGGTGCGACTGGCTCGCCCGCGGCCTCGCCCCGCTGCGCGACGTCAGCCCCGAGCACGACGCCGGGCTGCCCCGCGAGGTGCGGCTGCTGGACCTGCTGGACCTCGAGCCGCCCGACCCCGCCGAGCTGCTGCGCCGGTGGGAGAAGCGGCCGGCCAGCACCACGTTCGTGCTCGGCCGCGGCTACGACGGGCCGCTCGCGCTGGACCTGGTCCGCGACGGGCCGCACGGGCTGGTCGCCGGCACCACCGGGTCCGGGAAGTCGGAGCTGCTGCAGGCGTTCGTGGCGTCGCTCGCCGCGGCGAACCGCCCCGACGAGCTGACCTTCGTCCTCGTCGACTACAAGGGCGGCAGCGCGTTCCGGGAGTGCGCCGAGCTGCCGCACACCCTCGGCATGGTCACCGACCTCGACGCGCACCTCGTGCAGCGGGCGATGGACTCCCTCGGCGCCGAACTCCGCCGCCGGGAGCGGATCCTCGCCGACGCCGAGTGCAAGGACCTGCCCGCGTACCGGGCGAAACGCGCCGCCGACCCGGCGCTGCCCCGGCTGCCGCGGCTGCTGCTGGTGATCGACGAGTTCGCCACCCTCGTGCGCGAGGTGCCGGACTTCGTGCCCGGCCTGATCGGCATCGCGCAGCGCGGCCGGTCCCTCGGCATCCACCTCGTCCTCGCCACGCAACGGCCGGCCGGGGCGGTCACCCCCGACATCAAGGCCAACACCAACCTGCGGATCGCGCTGCGGGTCACCGACACGGTGGAGAGCCAGGACATCATCGACACCGGCGAGGCCGTCACCATCTCGCCCGGCAACCCGGGCCGGGCGCTGGTGCGCGCCGGGCACCGCACGACCGTGCCGTTTCAGGCCGCGTGGGTCGGCGCCGGCCGGCACCCCGAGGGAACCGCACCCGTCGCCGCGGCGCCACTGCGCACCGCGGAGCTGTCGTGGCAGCGGCTCGGCCGCCCCGTCGACCTGCCCTCAGGTCCCGCGGCCGACGTCGACCCGCACGCCCCCACCGCCCTCGTGCCGACGGACCTGCAGGTCTTCGTCGCCGCCGTGAACGAGGCCGCGGCCGGCCTCACCGACCTGGTGCCGCAGCCGAGCCCATGGCTGCCGGCGCTGCACGAGCGGGCGCTGCTGGCGGAGCTGACCGTCCAGCGGGAGGCACCCGTGCACGAGAGCGTGCCGCCGCTGATCCCGTACGCGCTCGAAGACGTCCCGCAGCTCCAGCAGCGCCGGGTCGCGACGGTCGACCTCGGCACCTTCGGCCACCTCTACGTGATCGGCGCGCCGCGCTCCGGCCGGACCCAGGTGCTGCGGACCATCGCCGGCGCCGCCGCGCAACGGACGAAGGTCCGCGACGTGCACCTCTACGGCATCGACGCCGCGGGCGGCGGCCTCACCGCCCTCGAAACGCTGCCGCACTGCGGCGCGGTGGTGTCGCGGCACGACATGGAACGCCTCGAACGCCTCCTGCGCCGCCTCGGCCGCGAGCTCACCGAGCGGCAGGAGCGCTGCGCCGCGCTCAGCTGCGCCGGGCTCGTCGAGCTGCGCCGGCGGCTGCCCGTCGCGGAGCGGCCGCCGCACATCCTGCTCTTCATCGACGGCTGGGACGCCCTCGCCCCGGTCCTCGACGAGCACGACCAGGGCCGGCTCCTCGGCGACATCACCCGGATCGTGCGGGAGGGCGCCGCCGCCGGCATCCACGTCGTCGCCACCTCAGAGCGGGCCCTGCTCGGCGGCCGGCTCGCCGCGCACAACGACCACAAGCTGCTGCTGCGCCAGGCCGACCGCAACGACTACCAGCTCGTCGGCATCCTGCCGAGCAAGGTCCCGGCGACGATCGTGCCCGGCCGCGGCTGGCACGTGCTGTCCCGCACCGAGACGCAGGTCGCGCTCCTGGACCCCGACGACAGCGGCCAGGCCCAGGCCGCCGCCCTGCGCAGGATCGGCGCCGCGGCCGGCACCCCCGCGCGGGAAGGACCGTTCACCGTCGCCGGCCTGCCCACGACCGTCGCCTTCACCGACGCCTACGAGCAGGTCCCGGCCCTCCTGCGCCGCCCGATGTGGGGGCTGCTCGGCGTCGGCGGCGACGACGGCACCGCGGTCGGCGTCGACCTCGCCACCACGTCGGCCTTCTACGTCGGCGGCGCACCCGGCACCGGCCGCAGCAACGCCCTGGCCACCCTCGCCGTGTCGCTGCTGGCCGGCGGCACCGGCCTGATCGTGTTCACCCCGCGGGAGTCGCCGCTGCGCGCCCTCGCCCGGCACGCCCAGGTCCGCCTCTTCACCGACCCCGACCCGACCAATGACGCCGTGCAGGCGGCGCTCACCGATCTGCGCGGTCCGGCGGTGCTGCTGGTGGACGACGCCGACCTCCTCACCACCCCCGCCGCCGACAAGGTCCTCCGGGCCGTCGCCACCTCGGGCCGCGACCACGGCCAGTCCATCGTCTACGCCGGCGCCGCCGACGCTCTCTCGATCGGCCTGGGCGCCTGGCTGACCGCCGCCCGCCGCGCCCGCCGCGGCCTGCTCCTCGCCCCCAGGTCCGTCACCGAGGGCGACGGCATCGGCGCTCGCCTGACCTCCAGCCAGGTCCGCGGCGCTGCCCCGGTCGGCCGCGCGTACACCTCGGGACCCGCCGGCACGGCGATCGCCGTGCAGGTCCCCCTGACCGTCCTGCGCGACTAACCGTGCGTCGACGGTCAGCGCCAGAACCATTTCTGGTTGTCCTGGCCGTTGCACCAGTAGAGCTTGACGGGGCTGCCGGTGGTGGTGCGGCGTTCGATGACGTCGGCGCACTTGTCGGCGTTGACGTTGACGAGGTCGTTGGAGCCGTTGAGGCGCCATTGCTGGGCGCGGTTGCCGCTGCAGTAGGCGACCTGGACGACGGTGTAGACGTCGGTGCCGGCCCAGGCGGCGTCCATGCAGAGGCTCACGGAGCGGATGGTGCCGTCGGGGAGGGTCTCCCAGTGCTGGGCGGCGGAGCCGTTGCAGGTGGCGATCACCAGTGCGGTGCCGTCCTTGCCCGCGGCGGCGCTGAGGCAGAGGCGGGACTGGACGCCGACGATCGCGCGGCCGGGGATCGAGGGCGGCGGGGCGACGGCCTTGGCGGTGGTCTTCGCCGGGGCGGCGGCCGCGGTCGTGGTGGCGCCCGCCGGGGCGCCCGTCGACGTGCCGCCGGAGCCCGACCCACCTGAGCCCGACCCGCCGGAGCCCGAGCCGGAGCCGGAGCCGGAGCCGGAGCCCGACCCGCCTGAGCCCGAGCCGCCGGGGGGCGTGGGCGAGCTGGAGGCAGCAGGACCAGCCGTGGGAGCGGGCGGCGTCACAGAGGTGGAGGTCACCGCCGCGGGACGGGGAACGAAGCCCGGCGCGGCGGCGCGGTCGGCGTCAGCCGCGGGACCCGAGGGCAGGACGAACGGCAGGGCCGCCGCGGCCAGTACCACACCCGACACCACGAACACGCGGGGCGCCGGGATGAAGCCCCGGCGGGGCACGGTGGGACGGCGGGTGAAGGCGTCGGCGAACGGGGACATGGCTGCTCCAGTCGGGGCTATCGGGTGGGCAGGTCTTCGGGGGCGAGCAGGACGAGGTCGTCGCCGGTGGCGTCGGGGAGTTCGGCGACGCGTTGGGCCTGGCGTTCGGTCATCTCCTGGAAGACCTGGCGGGCCAGGCGGCCGTTGCCGAAGCCAACGCCCCGGGGCAGGGCGGTGAAGTAGTCGACGAGGCCGCTGCGGGCGACGTCGGTGAGTTCGTACCGGTGGCCGGCGGCCTGGTGCTCGACGATGGAGACCAGCTCGGGGGTGTCGTAGTCGTCGAAGTGCAGGGTGCGGGTGAAGCGTGAGGCCAGGCCCGGGTTCGCGCCGATGAAGCGGTCCATCTCGCCCGGGTAGCCGGCGACGATGACGATGACGTCGTCGCGGTGGTCCTCCATCATCTTGACGAGGGTGGCGATGGCCTCCTGGCCGAAGTCGTTGCCGCCGTAGCGGGGCACGAGCGAGTAGGCCTCGTCGATGAAGAGGACGCCGCCGAGGGCGCTGGTGACGGCGGCGGCGGTCTTCGGGCCGGTGTGGCCGACGTATTCGCCGACGAGGGCGCTGCGGTCGACCTCGACGAGGTGGCCGCGGCGCAGCAGGCCGAGGGCCTTGAGCAACCGGCCGTAGAGGCGGGCGACGGTCGTCTTGCCGGTGCCGGGGTTGCCGGCGAAGACCAGGTGCCGGCTCAGCGGCGGGGCGGGCAGGCCGGCCTCCTCGCGGCGGCGGACGGTCTGCATGAGCTTGACGAGCGTGCCGACGTCGCGTTTGACGCGGTCGAGGCCGATCAGCTCGGCCAGCTCGCCGAGCAGCTCGTCGAGCGAGAGTTCGTCGGGGGCGGGGACGGCGGTGACCTCCGAGGACTTCGCCGGGGACGCAGCCGGCGACACGAGCCCGGTGGCGGCGTCGTGGATGCGGCAGTCCTGAAACACCGGGTCGGCGGCGGCGTCGACGTGCAGGCCGGCGAAGCCGGTCGCGGTCACGTCGCACCGGGTGAACTGCCCGCCGGCGCCCTGGGCGACGTAGATGCCGTTCTTCGCGACGCCGTCGACGCGCAGCCCTTCCACCTGCGGGCGGGAGCCGGTCCACGCGACCAGGCCGGAGCCTCCTCCGCCGATGACGTCGGCGGCGGCGATCCGGACCGTGGCGGCCGTGTCGATCACGATGCCCGCGGCACCCGCGTCGGTGACGCGACCGCCGGTCAGGGTGAGCGCGCCTCCGGCGACGACCTCGACGCCGACCTCTTTGGGTCGCAGGACGGCGCACTGGCGCAGGTCGGCGGGGGACGAGGAGGCGATCCGCACGCCGGTGGCGACGTCGGCGATCGTGCAGCCGGCCGCGGTGAGGGAGGCGCGGTCGCCGGCGTGCAGGCCGGTCAGGGTGAGGTCGCGCAGGTCGCAGTCGGTGAGCGTGACCCGGGACTGCTCCACGGCGTGGACGCCGTGCTCGGCGCCGTGCCGCACCCGGCAGGCGGTGAGCTGCACGTCGGCGGTGCCGCCGGTGTGCACGGCGCTGAACCCGGCGCCGGTGAGGTGGCAGCCGTCGAGGACGGCGCGGGCGGCGCCGACGGCGAGGAGCGCGTTGGCGGAGGTGTCGCGGACGGTGCAGCCGGCCGCGGTGAGCTCGGCGTCATCGGTGACGACGAGACCGCTGGCGCCCGGCCCGGTGATGCGGCAGTCGGTGAGCCTGACCCGGGCGGCGCCGGACACCTGGACGGCGGCGGCGCCGGACATGTCGATGCGGGACTCGTCGGCGACCACGGCCGCGGCGTCCTCGACGAGCAGCCCGTCGCGGCCGGCCCGGTCGATCCGGCAGTCGGTGAGACTGAGCCGGGCGGTGCCGCGCACGCGGATCCCGGACCCGTCGGTGGCGCGGACGAGGAGCCGGACCGCGGCGAGCTGGGCGGCGCCGGACAGCACGATCCCGACCCCGGCGACGGTCTCCAGGCGCACGTCGGACCCTTCGGCCTTGACGTCGCCGGCGAGGTGCAGCGCTGTGCCGGCGGCGCCGTGCACGGCGACGTCGCGCAGGACGACGGCGGCGACGGCGTCGGCCGCGCGGGCCTCGATCCGGCCGCCGTGCACCTCGACGTGGTCCAGGACGGCGCCGGCGCCGTCCTGGACCGACACGGCGGGGCGGGACGGGTCGGCACCGCGCACGATCAGCCCGGTGTCGGGGGCGGCCGCGGCGGTGAGGGT
>NZ_JBEXDG010000060.1:0-63487 GCF_040605635.1 Dactylosporangium sp. NPDC005555 | reverse complement strand
GGGCCGGGGGGTGCTCCTGACCGTCGCCGAGGTGGCGGGCCGCGACGCGGCCCGCCACTGACGGGGGTTTCTACAGGCTGACGGTCCGGCCGCCGAGGGTCACCACGAGGCGGCCGTCGGAGGCGAACGACCAGGCCAGGGCACCGCTGTAGGTGGTGCAGCGGGAGCCGTTGGTGCCGGTCCAGAACTGGTTGCTGCTGTCGGCGTTGCCGATCGTCTTGTCGTTCGAGCCGCTGACGGCGAAGCGGCAGGAGGTGTTGCCGCGGTACGTGTGGGTGCCGGCGTCGAAGGAGAAGTTGCGTTCGGCGTTGTCGACGGACAGGTTGCTGGAGATCGTCATCGCGCCGGGGTTGCTGTTGTACGTGAAGCCGTGCTTGCCGTTGCGGTACGCGATGCTGCGCTGCACGACGTGGTTGACGCCGATGTCCTCGCCGCCGAGCTTGTAGCCGTTGCGGTCGCCGTTGGTGTTGACGGTGCCGTTGCTGAGCGTGCCGTTGCTGTAGGACAGGGAGTCCTGGATCGTGACCGGGCCGATCGCGCCGGTGTCGGTCTTCGTGTACAGGTCCCAGCCGTCGTCGATGTTGTTGTGCGACACGGTGTAGCGGAACACGTTGCCGGTGCCGCTGGTCAGTTTCGCGGCGAAGCCGTCGGCGTCCTCGCCGTCGGAGTCGGCGTTGTCGTGCGACTCCGACGAGATGACGAGGTTGTTCGAGGGCCACTGGGCCTTCGGCGTGTCGGACGCGGCGCGGGAGATCTGCAGGCCGCTGTCGCGGTTGAAGCGGGTCACGACGCGTTCGATCGTGTTGTTGCTGCCGCCGATGAAGATGCCGTTGTCGCCGGCCCTCTCCACGACGATGCCGCCGATGTACCAGTAGTTGCCGTTCACCGCGAGCCCCCGGTTCGCCGGGTCCTCGCTCTGCGCGGCGAAGCTGAGCACCGGCGTCTCACCGGGGTAGGCGACGATGCGCTTCGGCGCGCCCGAGGTGCCGTTGTTGCCGACCGCGATGGTCACCGTCGAGGACAGGTTGTAGGTGCCGCCGCGCACACTGATCGTCCCGCCGGCGGTGACCCGGGTGATCGCCGAGGCGAGCGTGGTCGGGCTGGCCTGGGTGCCCGGGTTGCCCGCGCTGCCGTTCGGCGCGACGAACAGCGACGACGACGGCGGCTGGCTCGTCGACGGCGACGGGCTCGTCGGGGGCGACTGGCTCGTCGAGGGCTGCGGCGACGCGGTCGTGGCCGTCGGGGTCGGTGTGGTGCCGCCGGTGGTGACGGTGATGTTGTCGAAGTTGGCGCTGGAGTACGCGGTCTGCAGGCCGATGCGGCCCTTCGCGATCGACGTGTTGCTCGCGGCGGCGACCTGCGCGCCGTCGACCGAGGCGCTGATGGCGCTGCCGTTGACGGTGATGGCCAGGGTGTACCAGGTGCCGGCCGACACGGTCCGCGACGCGCTGCCGAGCACCGTCACCGAGCCGCTGTTCACCGCCTGCAGCTGCACCTGGTTGCCGGACAGCAGGGCGAGCCGGTATGCCGTGGTGGCGCCGGTCGAGCGGGCCAGGAGGCCGACGAAGCCGCTCGACCCGAGCGACAGCGGCTTGACGGCGGCCTGCACCGTGTAGCTGGTCCAGTTGCTGTCGCCGGCGAAGTCGCGGGCGTTCTCGCTGCCGGTGTTGGACTGCTGCAGCACCTTGCTGCCGTCGGTGACGACGCTCCACGTGCCGCCGGACTTGGACCAGCCGCTGGTGGAGCCGTCCTCGAACGTCGCGCTGAACGGCGTGTCGGCGAACGCGACCTGCGCTGCGAGGGCGACACCGGCGACCGTCGTCACGGCCGCGAGCGCGGCAAGCCAGCGACGGGTTCGGACTTGTGGACTCATGGATCCTCCGGAAAGACGGATTGCGCACACAGGCGCGGCGCGATCGGCGGCGCTCCCGGGGCGGCGGGAAGCGGGGCGGATCCGCATCGACGTCATTCACCGTAAGGCAAGCGCTTTCCTGGCGACAAGATGACGCGTGTGCAGGTTTGTTGCAGTCTCGGCACGCGGAGCGGGGGCCCTCGGAGGGGCCCCCGCGGTGGCGGTCAGGCGGTCACGTGGCCGGCGGTCCAGCAGGACTCATGGGTGTGGCAGTCGCGCAGCTGCTGCAGGGCGGCGTGCAGGGCGGCGCGGCGGGAGGCGGACAGTTGCGCCGCGATGTTGTTCAGCTGGAACGGGTCGGCGACGCGGTCGTAGTACTCACGTTCGCCGTTGGTGTATTCGACGTAGGTGTACGTGGCGGTGCGCAGCGCCTCGTAGGTGGTCGGGTTGCCGTTGCGGGCGGTCTGCGCGTCGGGGTCGTCGGCGGCGGCGTTCGGACCGTGGTGCTCGATCAGCGACGCGGTGCGCCAGTTCGCCGCCGGCTGGCCCTGCAGCAGCGGCACCAGGCTGCGGCCGTTGACGTCGGAGGCGACGATGCCGCCGGCGAGGCGCTGGAAGGTCGGGGCGAGGTCGATGTTCTGCACGATCTCGGCGCGGGTGCTGCCGGCGGGCACCCCCGGTCCGGCGATGACGAGCGGCACGCGGACGTCCGTGTCGAAGGCGGTCTGCTTGCCCTGCGGCAGCCGGTACTCGCCGAGGTGGAAGCCGTTGTCGGAGCTGAACACGAAGTAGGTGTCGTCGGCGACGCCGCTGTTGGTGAGGGTGGTCCGCAGCTTGGCGATCATGCGGTCCACGGCCTGGACCGACTGGGCGCGCTTGCGGAAGTCGGTGTCGATCTTCGTCTTCTCGGCGGCGGTCAGCGGGTCCGCGCCGGCCAGCCAGCCCGGCGCACCGGCCGGCAGGGTGTTGAACGCCGGGCTGCGCGGCGCGGTGAGGCCGGGGAACGCGTCGAGGTCCTGCTTCGCGGGGGTGAAGGGGGCGTGCGGCGCGAACGTCGCGATCTCCAGCACGAACGGCTTGCTCGCGGCCGCGTTGCGCTGGATGAAGGCGCTGCCCTTGCCCGCGAGGACGTTGGTCAGGTAGTCGGCGGGGGCGGAGCCGTAGTGCACGACGGCGTGGTTCTCGTTGAGGTCGTAGTTGTACTCCGCGTAGCCGTTGCCGGCGACGTCCCATTCCGACCAGCCCGGCGGCACGTACGGCAGGCTGCCGCCCTGCGTGTCGGCGGGCAGGTAGCCGTTGAGGTACTTGCCCATCATGGCGGTGGCGTAGCCGCGGGCCTGCAGGGCGGTGGCGTAGGTGCGCTCCTCGTTGCCGCGGCCCTTGAAGACGCCGAAGCCGCCGTCGGTCCCACCGTTGGTGAAGACGCCCGTGTCGTGCGGGAACTTGCCGGTGAAGATCGACGAGCGGGACGGGCAGCACAGCGAGTCGGTCACCGTGTAGTTGGTGAACGTGACGCCGTCGTGCTGCAGCAGCTGGACCTGCGGCAGGTACTGGATCAGGTTCCAGGACAGGTCGTCGGTGAGGATGAAGACGATGTTCGGCGGCGGCGCGGCCGCGGCGGCACGCGCACCCGGGGCGGCGGACCAGGCAGACGAGGCGACGGCGGCGAGCAGTGCCGTCGCGGCGGCGAGCAGGACCCTTGGACGTCGGCGAAAGAGACGCATGCCGACCATCGTCGCCGAATCTCGCTTAATCCTACCGGCTAACTATGTTCGAGTTCCGTAAATCTTCACTTCGATCGATGTCGCGGCGGCAATACCGCAGGCTGACGGACAGTCACGGAACGCCGGAGCGGGCTGAACTTCGGATGTCGAGGGGATTACCGGTGAGTACACCCCCTTGGTGCGGCACACGGTCTCGCCGATGATTGACACCGTGCGTGACGGGGAGTCTGCAATGCCATCCGACACGGTCGGGCCGCTCGCGCGGCCGGTCGGCGTCGTCGATTCCACCATGCGGTGCGAGGACCTCGACCTGATGTTCCGCGCCGACCCGGCGCTGCACAGCGTGGCCGTGGTGTATCTCGACGGTGGCATCGGGCTGATCAGCCGGGTCCGCTTCGCCCAGCTGATGTCCGGCCCGTTCGGCTACGGGCGGGCACTGTGGGCCAGGACGCCCGCCGGGCGGACCGCCGACCCCGCCCCGATGATCGTCGAGGAGACCGCGCTCGTGGTCGACGTGTGCGAGCAGGTGAGCCGCCGCGACCAGGTGCGCCGCTACGACGACGTGCTCGTCCGCCGGCCGGGCGGGCAGCTGGCCCGGGTCTCCGCGGCCCGGCTGTACGAGGCGCTCGCCGACCTCATGGCGGCCCAGGCCGTCCGCGACCCGCTGAGCGGCCTGACGAACCGGGCCCGGTTCCTGAACCGTCTCGCCGGCGCCTGCCGCGACGGCGACCAGTCGGGCCTCGCCGTCGTGTACATCGACCTCGACCGGATGAAGTATGTCAACGACACCCTCGGGCACGCGGCGGGCGACCGGCTGATCGTGTCCGTCGCGCGACGGCTCACCGCGGTCACCGACGGCGGCAGCGTCGTCGCCCGGCTCGGCGGCGACGAGTTCGCGGTGCTGACCCGGCTGGCCGTCGGCGCCCGGCCGGACCTGTCGGCGGTCGCGCTCGGCGAGCGGTACCGCCAGGCGGTCGCCACCCCGGACCCGGCGCTGACCGCCGGTGGACACAGCACGGCCAGCGTCGGCGTGGCCGTGGCGGACGCCGGCGCCGACGGTGCGACGCTGCTGCGGGAGGCCGATGCGGCGATGTACCGCGCGAAGCAGGCCGGCGGCGACCGGGTCCAGATCGTGCACGGCGTCGGCGCGCCCACGGCCGGCCACTCCGGCGACGACGTGCTCGCCGCCCTCGACCGCGGCGAGCTGAAACTGTTCTACCAGCCGATCATCGGCGTCGGTGACGGCCGCGTGTGGTCCGTGGAGGCGCTCGTCCGGTGGCAGCACCCGCAACGCGGCCTGCTCACCCCCGACCGGTTCCTGCCGGAGCTGCGCCGGGTCCGGCAGCTGCCGGCACTCGACCAGTGGGTGCTGCACCGTGCCTGCGCCGACATCGCCGTCTGGGACGGCATCCTCGGCGACCGGGCGCCGCTGTGCGTCAACGTCAACCTCACCATCGACACGCTCGGCGCCGCCGACCTGACCGCGCTGGTGCTGCAGTCGTTGCGGCGCAGCGGATCGGCGCCGGCGCGGCTGCGGGTCGAGCTGCCCGAGTCGGCCGACTTCGAGCAGCTGCAGGGTGCGGTACGCCAGCTGCGGGATCTCCGGGACGCCGGGGTCGGCATCGTGCTCGACGACATGGGCGCAGGCTCGGCGACCCTGCGGAACCTGTCCGCGCTCCCCGTCACCGGCCTCAAGATCGACCGCTCGTTCGTCGCCGGCATGCTGGACAACCGCAACGACTTCGCCGTCGTGAAGCTGCTCGGCGACCTGGGTCGCAGCACCGGCATCGACGTCACGGCCGAGGGCGTCGAGTCCGACGAGCAGCTGGAGGCCCTGCGGCAGCTCGGGGTCCGGTTCGCCCAGGGCTACCACCTCGGGCTGCCCGCACCCGCCGAGCACCTCACCGCGCTGCTGCGCACCGGCCGTCCCCGCGGCGTGGCCAGCGTGCCGATCGACCTGTTCCCCCGCCACGCCACGGACGAGCGGCCACCGCGCACCCAGACCTCCGGGAGGCACGCGGCGCCCGCGGGACTCTGAGCGGTGACCACCGGCGGCATGCGGTCGCCGCGCTCGACGTGCACGGCGCTGTTCGTCGCGGACGAGGCGACGACGGGCGAGCCTTGGCCGGCGCGGTAGCCGCTGTGGAGCACCTCGTGCCGCGCCAGATACACGGAAACGGTGGCGGACTGTTGACTGCGCCGTGACGATGACGGCGCTCATAGTGAGGCCATGGGACAGGTGGGGTTCGCGGCTGGGTTCGCGCAGCACACGACGTACGGCACCGTGGAGGTGATCGTGCCGTGGCCGGACGGCGGGTTCGCGTTGTACTTCTTCGACCGCAGCGCCGGGCGGTGGAGCGGGCCGTGGCCGTGTGTGCCGGCGTCGGTGGGCGTCGTCGACTCGGTCAGCTGGCACGAGGGCGACTACCAGAGCCAGGACGGCGAACACAACAACTTCGAGCTGGTGACCGTCGAGGACGGCAGGACCGTGCACTGGTTCCGGGACAACGGGCCGCCGAACCGGTGGACCCGCGCCCGCGTCGGGCTCGGCGGGGATCTGGCCGACGCGGCCGGCGCGACGCTCACCCGCACCAACTGGGAGCCCAGAGACGGGGACAGCGCTCCGCATCACAATCTGCTCCTGGTCGCCGCGACCCGCAAGGGCGGCGGCATGTATCAGCAGCGGCAGCTGATGACGCTGCATTCCGAGGTGTACGACTGGTCGGGCGCGCCGTTCGAGGAGATCGTCCAGCTCTACGCGACGAGCACGCGCACCGAGCCGGTCACCGGGCCGTTCGACGGTGCCGGCTGGGTGCTGGGGACCGTCGGCAGCGCGGAGACGGACTTCGAGGACAACTACCGGGGGCGGGAGATGTACGTGGCGGTCCGCGGTGACGGCACGCTGCGCTCGTTCGAGGCGGGCCGCTACCCGCTGAACATCGGCAGCGGGGTGCGGGGGCGGCCGGCGATCATCCAGAGCGACCGAGGCCGCTCGGACCCGGTCCTGGGCTTCGGCCGGCACGGCAACTACGAGGTGTTCGCACCTTCGAGGACCGGCGGCATCCGGCACTTCTGGCGGCCGAATCCCGGGTACGCCGACGAGAACAACGACTGGGTCGCGGTGGAAGGCACCATCGGCACCGGGTTCTACGACGAGGTGTCGGTCGTGCAGCTGCGCGACGAGGACACCCCCGACGGCGACAGCACCGCGCCGCTGTGGCTGTTCGCGCGCTGCGACGGGCAGTCGTGGGTGGACCTGTTCCAGCAGCGGCACATCGGCGACGGCTTCGTGTGGGAGCGGCTGCCGACGCTCGGCGACCCGGGCCGCCGACCCCAGGTGCGGCTGACCGTCGAGGAGGACTTCGTCGTCGTCAACCCGCTCAAGCGCGGCGAGGTGCGCCGGATCGCGTACACGTGCTTCGAGGGCAGCCCGGTCATCTGGGTGCAGCAGGACGGCGGCGGCTGGGTGTCGTCCCGGGGCGATGCCCTCCGGGACCGGATGCGCGCCTCGACGGTCCGCACGGACGGCGAGGCCGCCGCGGAGGAGGGCCTGGACACGTTCGAGCGGAAAGGCCACCTGGACACACCGTCGATGACGGCCGGCACCGTCGTGCGGATCTGGGGCACCACCGACCCGTCGGCGGACCCGAACGTCACCCCGCCGCCGCGCGACGCCGTCGCCTGCGTCATCGCGACCGGCCGGCCCGGCAACCTCGCCGAGGTGCACGCGTTCCCCGAGGCGGACCGGGTGCGCGTCGAGGTCACGCACGACGCCGGGCCCGTGTGCCTGATCGCGGAGATCGGCGAGGGTGAGCCCGCCGAGCACCGCCCGTACGGGCACGCGTACCACGCCTTCGACCGCCCGGCCGGCCGGTTCGTCTGTGGCGAGCTGCGGCAGTCGTGGCAGGAGGACCTCGTCAGGGCGCCGGGACACGAGCTGCGGCCGGGCGCTTCGTACACCGTCGTCGTGCGGGTCATGGACACCCGCGGCTACTGGTCGGAGACGGTCGCGCCGGTGACGCTGCGGCAGCGGCGCGTCGACGTGACCGTCGACCGGGTCGACATCGTCGCCTCCGGCGACTCCGGCTCCGCCGACGGCTGGTTCAGCGCCGAGGTCTACACCGGGCTCGTCCGGCAGGGCGTCGTCGAGCGGGTCCGCCGGTGGCAGTTCGGCGACGAGGACAACTGGGCGGAGCTGGAGGCCGGCGACGTGTTCGGCACCGGCGGCTCCCTGCACGCCGCCGGTCCGCCGTGGACCGCGACGATCGGGCCCGGCCCGACGGCGGTGCGGCCGTTCGGGGTGCGGCTGGAGATCTTCGACGAGGACGGTCTCTTCGAGCCCGACGAGCACGCCAGCGGCGCCTGGGAGACCGAGGACGACCGCCCCGTCGTCGACGCGCCGTTCACCGTCCGCACCGACCGGGAGCCGTCCTACGCGACGGCGGAGGCACGCGGCCGGTACACGATCGCCTACGTCAGCCCGCCCGGCCAGCCGGACCGGCTCGACTGGCGGTCGATGCGCGTCGACACGAGCCCCGACCTGCCCGCCGGCGCCGACTACAACGGCGACGGCACCATCGACCCCGGCGTCTGGCGGCCCTGGCCCGGAGCGTGGGTGATCGAGCTTTCGACCGGGGGTCCGCGGCGGTACGAGCTGGGCGAGCCGGGCGATCTGCCGGTGCCCGGCGACTACTCGGCGACGGGTTCCGCCGAGCCCGCGGTGTGGCGGCCGGGTGCGGGCACCCTGCGCACCCTGACCGGGCCGGCGTCGGCGCCGGCCGACCTGCCCCCGCACCGGCTCGGGGTGCTCGCCGTGTCCCTCGCCGCGCTGGTACAGGCGCTGCGCGCCGAAGGCCGCGACGCGGAGGCCGACGCGGTCGCCGTGGAGCTGGCGCGGGTCGAAGGCCCGGCGTACGCGACGGCGGCGATGTGGCTGCAGCGCTCGGTGGCCGCCCACCCCGCGGACATCCCGGCGCAGCTCACCGCGGCCCACAACGCGTGGGACATCGTCGCCCGGCTGACCGCGTCGCCCGCGGTGACGGCGGACCAGCTGCGGGTCCTGGTCGCGCAGCTGGACCTGCTCGCCCGGTTCCTGGCCTTCGGCTCGACCGACCCGTCCGACGGCGTGCGGGCCGCGACCCTGGCCCGGACGGTGTACGCCGGGCTCGGCGGTCACGAGCTGGAGATCGCCCGGTCCTGGAACAACCAGGCGCTCACCCACCACGAGGTCGCGTTCCACCCCGCGCAGCCGGACGCTCAGGCGCAGCTTGCCGCGCAACGGGACGCGGCCGGGCACGCCGCCGAGGCGTACGCCGTGGTGCTGCGGGGCCCGCTCGACGACACGCGACGCCTCGCCGTCGCCCGGGAGCTCGACCGGGTGGCCCGGCTGCGGGTGTTCGGCTCCGCCGACTTCGCGCCGTTCACGCCGATCGCGCGGACCGCCCGCGACCTGTTCCGCGCCGAAGACTGGGCGGACCTCGCCACGTCCTACGTGAGCGAGGCGGTGACGCACCACGAGATGGCCTTCCACCCGCGGCAGCAGGACGCCGCCGCCGAGTTCGCCGCGCAGCGGGCCGCCGCGAAGGAGGCCGCCGAGCTGTACTTCGACCACCTGCCCGGCGGTGACCCGCAGGCGGCCGCGGGGAACCTGCGGCAGCTCGTCGGCCTGCTGACGACCGGCCTCGACGACGCCGACACGAGCCCGGCCGCCGAGACCGCCCGGGAGTACGCGCGCCGCGCCGCCGAACTGGCGGCGTCCCTGACCGGCTAGTACCGCGTCAGGTGCGCAACGACGGGAACGTCACCTCGATGACGAGGCCGCCGCCGGGGCGGGGGTCGGCCTTGACGGTGGCGGCGTGGGCGGTCGCGATGGCGCGGACGATCGACAGGCCGAGGCCGTGGTGGCCGTCGTCGGCGGTGCGGTGCATCCGCTGGAACGGCTCGAACAGCCGGTCGACCTGCTCCGGCGGGACGACCGGCCCGGTGTTGGCGATCGCGAACGACACCCGCCCCACCCGCGGCCGGACCGCGACCTCGATCCGGCCGCCCGGCGCGTTGTAGTGCACGGCGTTGTCGCACAGGTTCGCGACGAGGCGGGCGACGAGCAGCGGGTCGCCGTGGATGCGGGCCGGCTCGATCGACGGCACCGCGCGCAGCCCGGCGCGGTCGAGGTCGCCGGCCCGGTCGGCGAGGGCCTGCTCGGCGATGCCGGCCAGGTCGACCGGCTCGCCGCGCGGCTGGTCGTGCTCGCTGCCGGACAGGGTGAGCAGCGCCTCGAGCAGCTTCGCCCGGCCGGCGCTGATCGACAGCAGGCGCTGGAAGTTCTCCCGGAACGCCTCGACGTCGGCGCCGGGGTCGATGAGCGGCTCCTCGAGCAGCGCGTGTTCGACGGTCAGCGGGGTGCGCAGCTCGTGCGCGGCGTTGGCGACGAACCGTCGGTGCGCGTCGAGCGACGTCTCGAGGCGGGCGAGGAGCCCGTCGACGGTGTCCGCGAGGTCCTTCAGCTCGTCGCGCGGGCCCTGCACCGCGAGCCGTTCGTGCACGTTGCGTTCGGAGATCCGCTGCAGCCGGCTGGCCATCGTGCGGACCGGACGCAGCAGCCGGCCGGCGATCAGCCAGCCGAAGCCGAGGGACAGGCCCGCCATGATCGCGAGGGCGAGGGCGGGGACGACGACCAGCGACGCGGGCTCCGCCGCACGACCGATGACGGGGTCCACGAGGGGCCCGGGATCGGGCACCGGGCCCAGGTCGTGCGGGGGCGGCGGCGCCGGCACGGCGTCCGGCAGGAATGCCTTGACGTCGCTGTTCAGGCCCCTCGACAGGCTGTACACGATGACCAGCAGCACGGCGCCGGACACCACCGAGACTCCGCAGATGACCAGGGTGAGCCGCCACCGGAGGCGGTTGGGACCGTGGCGCATCAGATCCGGTACCCGGCGCGCGGGACGGTCTCGATGAGCGGCGGGCTGCCGAGCTTGGCCCGCAACCGGTTCATCGTCGCCTTCACCGTGGTCGTGAACGGGTCCGCCGCCTCGTCCCACACGCGGTCGAGCAGCTCCTCCGCGGACACGACCCGGCCGCGGCAGGTCAGCAGGTACTCCAGGACCGCGAACTCCTTCGGGCTGAGCGGCAGCCGGGCACCGGCCCGGGCGGCGACACGTTGCGCCGGGTCGAGCCGCAGGTCACCATGCGTCAGTACGGGCGGCGTCGCTGGACGGGACCGCCGGCTGACGGCGCGGACCCGGGCGACGAGCTCGGCATAGGCGAACGGCTTCGGCAGGTAGTCGTCGGCGCCGAGGCCGAGCCCCTCGACCCGCTCCGCGACCGTGCCGGACGCGGTCAGCATGAGCACCCGCGCCGGCGACTCCCGCGCGACCAGGGCGCGGCAGACCTGGTCGCCGTGGACGACGGGCAGGTCACGGTCGAGCACGACGACGTCGTAGTCGACGACCGAGGTCCGCTCCAGCGCCGCGGCACCGTCATAGGCGACGTCGACGGCCATGCCCTCGCGCCGCAGCACCCGCGCGACCGAGTCGGCCAGCTCAGGTTGGTCCTCCACCACCAGCACCCGCATCGCCCGAGGTTATCCGGGCCGCGGTCACAGACCGGTCACAGCGTCACGGACCGTGCTGTGACCGCCCGCTGTCTAGAACTGACCTCGACACGATCCCTCGACGAGTAGGAGCGAGCGATGACAGCGGTCATCGAAACCCAGGCACTCGGCAAACGCTACGGGCACGTCACGGCGCTGACCGAGTGCACGCTGAGCGTCCCGGAGGGCCGCGTCGTCGGCCTCGTCGGCCCCAACGGCGCCGGCAAGTCGACGCTGCTCGGCCTCGTCGGCGGGCTCATCGCGCCGAGCGCCGGCAGCATCAGCGTGCTCGGCGACCCGCCGGCGGCCAGCGCGGCGCAGCTGGCCCGGGTCGGGTTCGTCGCGCAGGACGCGCCCGTCTACGGCAGCCTCACCGTCGCCGATCACCTGCGGCTCGGCGCGCACCTGAACCCGCGCTGGGACGCCGGCCTCGCCGAGAGCCGGATCCGGCAGCGCAACCTCGACCCGCGGCAGAAGGCCGGCCGGCTCTCCGGCGGGCAGCGGGCGCAGCTCGCCCTGACGATCGCCGCCGCGAAACGCGCCGACCTGCTCATCCTCGACGAGCCCGTCGCGGCGCTGGACCCATTGGCGCGCCGGGCGTTTCTGCAGGACCTGCTGGACTTCGTCGGCGAGCTCGGGGTCAGCGTCGTGCTGTCCTCCCACCTGCTCGGCGACCTGGAGCGGGTCTGCGACCACCTCATCGTCCTGGCCTCGGCCCGGGTGCAGCTCAGCGGCGACGTCGCGCGGCTGCTGGCGCAGCATCAGCGGGTGACCGGGACGCTCCCCGGTTTCGACGGGCTGCCGGCCGGCACCGACATCATCCACGCCGAGCACAACACCATGATCGTGCGGACGGATACCCCGATCGACGGCGCCGGACGCGTCGACCTCGAGGACCTCGTCCTCGCATACCTGACCCGGGCGGCGAGCTACGACGGCACGCCCATGCTGGCGGAGGCCCACCGATGATCTGGCTCACCTGGCGGCAGTTCCGCGTGCAGGCGATCGTGACCGCCGCCGCGCTCGCCGCGCTGACCGTGTACCTGCTGCTGATCGGCTTCGGCAGCCGCGACGCCTACGACACCGGCATCGTCGGCTGCACCCCTTCCGAGTGCGCCGCCGCGCTGCAGGCCTTCGTGCACGACTACAACGCCCCGTTCGGCATCATCGGCGCCGTGCTCCTCGCGATCCCCGCCCTCGCCGGCATCTTCTGGGGCGCGCCGCTCGTCGCCCGCGAACTGGAGGAGAAGACCGACAAGCTGGTCTGGAACCAGAGCGTCACCCGCCGCCGCTGGCTGGCGGTCAAGCTCGGCCTCATCGGCCTGACCACCGCCGCCGTCGCCGGCCTGCTCAGCCTCCTGCTCACGTGGAGCGCCAGCCGCTACGACCAGGTGACCGGCGAACGCTTCGCCGCGCTGACCTTCGTCGCCCGCAACGTCGTGCCGATCGGCTACGCGCTCTTCGCCTTCACCCTCGGCGCAGTCACCGGCATGATCGTGCGCCGCACACTGCCCGCCATGGCTATCACCCTCGCCGTCTTCGCGGCGGTGCAGATCGCCGTCCCCAACGGCATCCGCCAGCACATCATGCCGCCGGTCACCGAAACGGTCCGGCTGGACGCAGCGGCCGTATCGTCCATCAACGGCCTCGGCTTCCGCGGTGAGGGCACGGGCGGCAGCATCCACGGATACACGAAACCCGGCGTGTGGCCCCTCGTCGAGGAGATGCACCTCTACAAGTCCGACGGCTCCGCCTACCTCATCGCCGACGCCAAGCCCTGCATGGTCATGGGCAGCTTCGAGGAGTCGATGGCCTGCACCGCCGGCCAGGACCTGCACTTCACCTTCACCTACCAGCCCGGCGACCGGTACTGGCCGTTCCAGTGGATCGAGCTGACCGCGTTCCTGGTCCTCACCCTGCTGCTGACCGGCATCGGCTTCCTCTGGATCCGCCGCCGCCTCAACTGACCTTTCGCCCGCCGGAGATCGGTGGTGTCTGCCGGGCAGGGTCGGTCAGTTCCTCACCCGATACTCACTGGGAGACACCCCGTACTTCTCCCGAAAAATCCGACTGAAGTGAGCAACGGAACGGAAGCCCCAGCGGCTCGCGATGGCGTGAACAGGGCGGTCGCGCAGAGCGGGATCGGCCAGATCCTTCTGGCAGCGCTGCAGCCGCCGTGTGCGAATCACCTCGGCTACAGGGGCTTCACCGGCCAGAAAGAGGCGCTTCAGCGTGGTCATCGAGACGTTGTGCGCCGCGGCGACCATCTGCGGACCTAGATCCGGCCTGTCGAGGTTGGCGTCGATGAACGCGTCGATGCGAGTGCGCAGCACGACCTGCTGGACGTTCCTCGATAGGGAACCCGCGACGTTGAGCTGTTGCGCGAGCATCGCAGTGATCAGGTTGAGCGCGATGCCCGCGAGGAGCGGGGCGTCCGACGTGTCGTACTGCTCGGGATGGGCGCTGATCTGTCGCAGGTGCCGCGCCAGCAGGATGCCCATCCCCCCGGCTGACGGCAGGGGCATGCCAAACAGGCGGCTGACCTTGTCGTGCGGTATCGGCAGCTGCGAGTGCGGAATGACCACGACGATAGAAGCGACAGGCTCCGGCGCAACCGCCTGGATGCCGTGGGATGCCTCGTAGGGTCGGGACGAGGTGAGCAGCGTGAAGTGGCCCGGCTGGATGGCCGACTCAGACCGGTCCTGCTCGACCGTGCCGGAACCCGATGTCAGCAGCGCCAGATGGTACTGCTGAGGATCGGAGCGACGGATCAGTTTCGCCGTCCGCCGGGTGGTCAACGATGGAAACCGGAGCGTCGTGAGGGTGAGGGCCCCCAGACTGCTCATTCGCATCCAGACGTCGAAGTCGTGGGCGTGCGTGCTGCTGATCTGGTTGGGCGCGATCTCCTTGGCCACGAGATCCGCCCAGTGATCGAATCGCTCGGCGGGCGGGAGCGGGGACAGGTCCACAGTGTGCGTCGCCAGCATCTGCGATCATCCCCCGCGTGCTCCTGGACAGTTCCTCGGCGGGCCGGGGCGGCATCATATCCTTACGCGCGGCGATACTGTCAACGCGCGCTTCCGTGGCCGTCGACAAGGCAAGCCTGGCGAACGTGTCGGCCCACTGAGCCGGGCGGGCGCGGGCGCCGTGACGGACGCCGGTTCGCGTGCCGCACGCTCGGGGCGTTCGGGGTACATGAGCGGAATTTGGACCGCATCGACAACAACGTGGTCCGGATAGGCAACGACCGTTGCGTCTCCTGCCCACAGACTGGCACAGATCACCATGATCACTGGTGGCGACAGCAGGTGAACGGGGGGTGCGATGAAGCGGCAGAACTTGCCGGCCCATCGCTCCGCGTCGCGAACGGCCGCTGGGCCGCGTGACGCCATCACCAGCGGCCACTCGACCCAAAGGTCCTCGCCCCCGGGGCAAGCGTTCGCGCCGGGGGCGAGGCGCGCCCGTGGCCTCCATATGAACAACCCGGTGTCGAAGCGGGTGTCGTTCGACTCGTTGCCGCTGCCGGGTGACTCGGCAGCGGTGGCGGGCCCGGACGACGCGGCGGCGGCTGCCGGGGAAGCCCAGCGGACCACCGAGCGGCACGCTGCTCGTTCAGCCGCGGCCGCGGACGAGGGGTAGGAAGACCTCGTCGACGATCTCGACGAGGATCTCGTCGGGGACCGAGGGGATGCCGCGCATCGCGTACTCGGCGCGCAGCAGCATCATCGGGGTGGTGGCGACGCGCAGGTGGACCGCCGCCGGGGGAGCTTCGCCGCGGGCGACGGCGCGGGTGAGCATCGACAGCCAGGCGCGGTCCATGGTGTCCGCGCCGGAGCGTTCGCGCATGAGGGCGAGCAGTGCCGGGTCGTCGGCGGCGGCCGCGAGCAGGCCGCGCAGGATCGCACCGTGCGGCGACGACCAGGTCTCGTTCGCCAGGCGCAGCATTTCGAGCGCGTCGCCGCGCAGGGTCCCCGTGTCGGGTTGCGGCAGCACGGCGTCGGAGAGGTGGCGGTACGCCGCGATGCCCAGCGCCGCCCGGTGCGGCCACCGGCGGTAGATGGCGTTCTTGTTGGTGCCGGCGCGGGCGGCGACCCGGTCCATCGTCATCCCCGCGTAGCCGGACGTGCGCAGTTCCTCGGCCGCCGCCGAAAGGATCGCCCGCTCCAGCTCCGAACCCCGGCGCCGTGTCGTCATGGCTTGCAGGGTACTCGACGTACCCTATAAGGTACGCGAAGTACCTTAGGAGGGGGCGCCAATGCGCGTGTTCGGCATGAACTACGACACCGGGTTCGTCAGTGCCGGCTCCACGACCCACGAGCCGTGGGACCCGGAAGCCGTGCGTCGCGACCTACGCGTCATCCGCGACGAGCTGCGCTGCGACGCCGTGCGCATCACCGGCGGCGTGCAGGACCGGCTCGAGCTCGCCGCGCGGTACGCCGCCGAACTCGGCCTCGAGGTGTGGTACTGCCCGTTCACCAACGGCCTCGACCGCGACGGACTGATGGCGTTCGTCCTCGACGGCGCCGAGCGGGCCGAACGGATACGACGGACCGGGGCGTCGGTCGTCTACCTCACCGGGTCCGAGATCGCCATGTTCACCGACGGGTTCCTGCCCGGCCGGGACCTCGCCGAGCGCATGGCGCTGCTCACCGATCCGATGCGCCTGCGCGAAGCGGTCCCCAGGGCGCGCGACGCCGTGCGCGACTTCCTCGCCGAGGCGGTGCCCGCGGTGCGGCAGCGGTTCGGCGGACCCGTCGCGTACGCCTCGATCCCCCTGGAAGCCGTGGACTGGACGGCGTTCGACATCATCGCGAGCGACGCCGGCTACCGCGACGCCTCCAACGCCGCGGCGTTCCCGCAGTCGCTGGCGGCGGCGACGCGGCAGGGCAAGCCGTACGCCGCGACCGAGTTCGGCTGCTGCACGTTCCGCGGCGCGGGGGAGGTCGCCGGCTCGGCCGAACCCGTGACGTACGACCACGGGACCGGGCACGCAGAGCAGCTCACCCCCGGCCTGGAGCGCGACGAGGAGGGCCAGGCCCGCTACATCCTCGACCTGCTGCGCGACTACGAGGCCTGCGGAGTGGACGCGGCGTTCGTGTACACGTTCGCGAACCGGCACCTGCCCACCACCGACGACCCCGAACGCGACTTCGACCTCGCCGCCCGCGGGATCGTCCGGGTGCTGCCGGACGGTTCGTGGACCCCGAAGGCCGCGTTCCACGCCCTGGCCGAATACGGCCGCACACGCGCCGGACAAGCCGCATAGTCAGGACCGGGCGACCGATCTGACCCGCCGCGGACCACCGGCCTAGGCTGTCGATCGTGGCGATCCCAGACCGCGTGCCGATCACCTACGAGCCGGACTATCACACCCGCACGATCGGGCGGTACGACGAAGGGCAGTTCTTCGCCTGGGTGGTCGCGACCCTGGGCGACAGCGACAGCGCGGACGACGACTGGCCGAGCCGCAAACGGTGGTACGCCGTCCTGCACCGCTTCGACGACGACGGCGCGCACGCCGGCTCGACGATCGAGTACACGGGCACCAGCGTGGACGAGGCGACGTCCGTCGACCGGGCGCGGGCCCGGGTGGACGAGCTCGTCGCGGCGCTGCCCGGCGTGGAGTACGGCGACATCGCGATCCGCCTGTTCCAGGTCGAGGTCGACGGGGAGGTGTTCGGGCTCGTCGACTGGTCCGAGGAGTACGACGGCGACGACCACGCGGAGTTCCTGCCGGGCGAGCTGGGCTTCGACCCGCCGTGGGACGGCGCCTACGACACGTGAGGCATCGACTGGACGGGGCGCAATCCGATCATGCGTCGTCGTCCTGTGCGCCGGTGCGGTGCGGGACCTCGCCGGAAGGGGCGCTGCCGCGGGCCGGGGCGAGCGCCGTGGTGGTGAGCCAGCGGACGAGGAGGCAGCCGCCGGCGGCGATGGCGAGGACGGCCGGCACCGAGTACATCCAGCCGGGGAACATGCCGACGTCGGCGAGCGGGGCGACGAGGCCCGCGCCCACGCCGCCGGCGACCGCGAGCGCCGCTACGACGGGCAGTTCGCGCCAGTGGCGGCGGCGGGCGGCGGTGACCAGGCCGGTCAGCAGGATGGCGGTGGCCGTGGCGGCGCCGACCGTCACGGCCAGGACGGTGAGCGCCGAGCCGCCGATGCGGGCCGGTGGGTCGTAGAAGCAGCAGCCCTCGCCGGAGTCCGGGACGCCACGGCGCTGCCAGTCGCCGTGCACGTCGCGGAACAGCAGGCCGTCGCGGCCGTTGGCGACGAAGATCACGTGGCCGCCCGGCACGGCGTGCACCACCAGCGACCGCGACGATAGGTGCAGCGCCGGGTCGCCGAGGTCCGGATATTCGCCGCTGAGGCCGATGTACGAGGCACCGCCCACCTCCCACGCCGGGGTGAACGTGGCGCCGCCGTCACGGCTCTGCTCGACGCGGAGCGCATCGCCGGCGACCCGATAGCAGACGTCGCCCTGGCAGTGCTGGGACTGTGGCGTACCGCTGCCGCCGCCGTCGCCTTCGAGCCACTCGACGACCTCGCCGGTGTCGTCGACGCGCCATGCGGCGGCGCGGTCCTCGCGCACGGTCTCGACGACGACGGTGCCCGGCCGGTCGCCCTCGACGACCGCCGTCACCTCACCGACGGACAACGCCGACAGTGCCATGCCGCGCACGCACGCCCACAGCGCCACGCACACCACGCCGCCGACGAGCACGACGATCAGAACCTGCCCCCGCCTGTTCATCGACCCAGGATCCCAGCCATCGACAACGGTCAGGCCACGCCGAGGACACGACCCGACGGTCAGGCGGCGCTCTGCGATGTCAGGTCGATGACCCGCTGATACACGAGCGCCGCGCCCTCGTGGTCGTTCTGCTGGTCGTACATCTCGGCGAGGCGGACCAGCAGGTCGGGCCGCGCGGGTTCGAGCGCGATGCCTTCCAGCAGCGCGTGCTCGGCGTCCTCGGCGCGGCCGAGCTGGTCGAGGAGGACGTCGGCGAGTTCGGCGAGCGAGTCGGCGGTGTCGGCGGGCTGGCCCGTGCGCAGGCGTCCGATCCGGTCGTCGAGCCAGGCCCGGACCGCCGCCTCCGTGTCGACCGGCCGGCGCAGCGCGAGGGCCGCCCGGTGCGCCGGTTCGTCGCCCGCGTCCAGCAGGTCCCGGAGGAGGAACTCGGGCCTGATCCTGCCGTCCCACCGGCGGGCCGCCCCGGCGAGGACCCTGACGAGCGCGCGGGCGAGCGGCAGGTGACCCGGCGCCTCGTCCATGGGGACGGTCCGGAACGCCGCGCGGACCTGGTCGAGCCTGACCGGGCAGTCGTGCCGGTGCCGGACGATGCCGGCGAACAGCGCGATGAACAGGTGCCACGGCTGGACGACGGCGGAGCCGGCCGCCCTCGCCTCGTCCTCGGCCGCGACGAGCGCCCGCACGACGTGGATGTCGCACCGCGACAGCACGCCCGGCGGCCTTGCCTCGGCGTTCACCGCGGCGACGGGCCTGCTCAGGTACCCCATGTCGATGCCGTGGACGACGACGGGGAGCGCCAGCTGGTCGTCCCAGGCCCGCAGCGGACTGGCCGGACGGGAGTACCAGTCCCGCAGCTGCCGGTGCCGGAACTGGTAGACCCCTCCGGACCGGAGGAAGATCCCGGCCTCGTGCCCGCCGGCGAGGAACGTCTCGACCGCGGCGGGCCAGTTGCGGCGGACCGCTGCGGTGCCGAGGATCCGGTCGAGTTCCCCGCTCGGGGTCAGCGGGTCCTCGCCGTCAGGGGCCCTGGAGTGGATCCTCCTGCTCAGATGGCCCGCGAGGCCCACGCAGACGGCCGGGACCAGGCCAGCGGTCACGGCGACGCGCAGGGCGGTGCCGACGCCGGCGACGGGCCACGTCTCCAGGAACACGACCGCGCCGACGGCCGCCAGCACCAGCAGCGCGAAGACCACGAACGCGCCGGCGCCCACCAGGGGGTGGATCCTCGTGCGCGACAGGCGCCGGGTCTCCTTCCTCGCCCGGGGCACGCCGACGGCCGACAGGCCGAAGATCCCGAGCCCGGCGGCCACCGCCCCCGGCACGGCGGCGGGCGCGTGCGCCAGCTGGCCCAGACCCGACCGGATGCCAGGGATGACCGCTGTGCCGGCGACGAGGTCGACGAGCCAGGCGCCGAGCGTCAGCAGTCCCAGGGCGACCGCCGCGACGAGGGACCACGTCGCCACGGCGACCGCCCGCCGGATCAGTTCGACGGCCCAGGACCGGTCGGCCGAGCAGTGCGCGATGATGTCCTGCCGTGGCCCGCCCCTCGCCTCCTGCGCGCCGAGGTCCTCGGCGACGAGCCGGCACCAGGCCTCGGTCCGCTCCCCGGACTCGACCGCGTGCAGGCGGGCCCGGGCCGGCGCGAAGGAACGCACCAGCAGATCGCCGACTCTGCGCGTGTACCGATCGGCCGGCTCGTCGCCCCGGGGCACGAGTGCGTCCGAGCTGCCCTGGTCGAGGACGAAGGTGACGGCCAGCGTCAGCCGCCACGGCGTGCTCAGCGCGTGCCCGACGGCGGGCGCACCGTCCCGCAACGCGGCGAGGACAGGCTGCCAGGCGACCGGTTCCAGGCTCTCGATGCAGCCGGGATGAGCTCGCCGGCGAGGGCGCTCTTCCCGGCCCCGGCGGCTCCGAGGATGACGAGCCGGCGCTCCGCGGTGCCGGTGAAGAACCCGGCGATGTCGGTGTGCACGGCCGCGTCCGGGTCACCGGCGTCGCGGAACCGTGCGGTGAGCGCGACCGCGTGCCGGGCGTTGCGCAGCTCCTCGTCCCGGACCCTGGCGGCCAGCTCCGCGGCGCCGCTGGTCACGAGCCGCCGATCCTCGCGCGAGCGCCGCGCCGGCCCGGCCATCGACGCTGTGTCATACGCCTATCATCGACCCGCACGGCGTCCGCACGCTCGCGGAGATCGGTTGATCTCCGCAGCCGTGCCGGTGACGCCGCACCACCCGTTCGTCGCGCCCGGATGACCGCCGGCCGGTTGCAGCCGCGACACTTCAGGGGTTGGTGGCGAACCGTTCCGGCGTGACGAGCACGGCGACGCGGCGGTCCTCGACCATGGCCCGGTCATACTCGTCGAGGTCGGGGTGCACGCCACCGGCGGCGTGGTAGACGTCGCGCAGCAACAGCCGCAACGTCTCGGCCCCCGCCTCGGGTCCGACGACCTCGGCCGCCCCGCTGACCGAGATCCACTCCCAGCCGGCCCGGAACACGAGCGTGGCCCGCGGCCGTCCGGCGAGGTTCCGCAGCTTCGCGGTGTCACCCCGGGACACCAGCCCGACGACCGGCTCCCCGGTCACGGGGTGCGGCAGAATCCCGGCGTTGACGACCGACGTCGACGGATCCCCGTCGGGCCGGGTCGTCACGAGCACCGCCAGCCACTGCTCCCGGCCACCCAGCTCAGCCACCCGCGCCAGCCCCGCCTCGATCGTCGTCATGCCAGGCAGCCTAATGGCCTGCGGTGAGGTCGAAGGTCCAGACGGGGAACGGCGGGCAGGAGCTGTCCGGAGCGTCGACGGCGTCGGCCGGTCCGAGGTCCTCCCAGGCGACGAGACCGGGCGTGGCATCGCTGAGGAAGCCCGCGACGATGGCACCGAGCTCGTCGGTCCGGCGGTATCGGCCGCCGAACGGCAGGTTGTCCCGGGACCTGGAGGAGACCGAGCACCGCAACTGCCCCGCCTGATCGTCGTGCCACACGTAGAAGGTCGCCGTCCTGGCGGGGCCGGCGGCGCCGAGCCGCTGCTGGAGTGTGCGCGCGGTCCGCTGGAACGCGGCGACCACCTGCCCCACGGACAGGGTCGACAGCTCCTCGGCGCCGGCGCTGAGCCAGTGCGTGTTCGAGAACTCGGCCTTGACGTCGCCGGGCGTGAGCGTCACCGTGTCGCCGGCGATCTCCTCGATGTCATTGAGCAGCACCCGCCCAGTCTGGCAGGACCTGGGCGCAGATCTCCATCGTGATCAGGCACTCGGCGTGACCGGCACGGAGCGGGCCGCAGACCAGGATGCACCGGGCACGCGGCGTACGAGCGGCCGGCAGCGAGCCGTCAGAGCGCGATCGGCCGGTAGCTCAGGGTCATGCGGCCGGCGTGGTGGTGCAGACCCAGTCCTCCTGGGCGGTGGGGAAGTAGGGCGAGACGCCGGCGGCGTTCGACGCGCGGACCTTGAAGCACATGTAGGTCCCCGCCGTCAGGCCGTCCCAGGTGTACGACGTCGCGTTGGCGCCGATGGTGCGGGACGCGGCGCCGTTGATGACGGTGAAGCCGGTCTCGTTGCCCGAGTTGTCGGTCCATTGCAGGCGGATGGCGGTCGGGCCGGTCGGCGTCGCCGACAGTCCGGTCGGCGCGGCGGGACCGGAGCCGGCGAGGCTGGTCGCGCAGACCCAGTCCCCTTGCGCGGCCGGGTGATAGGCCGACGGCCCGGCGGCGTTGAACGAGCGGACCTTGAAGCACATGCGGGTGTCCGGCGCCAGGCCGTCCCAGTTGAGGCTGGTCGCGTTGGCGGCGGCATTGCGGGACGTCGCGCCGTTGAGGACGCTGAAGCCGGTCTCGTTGCCCGAGTTGTCGGCCCACTGCAGGCGGATCGTCGTGGCGCTGACCGGGGTGGCGGTCAGGCCGGTCGGCACCGCCGGTGCACCCGCCGCGGCGGAAGGCGCCGGACCGGTGGTGCCGGGGGCCGCCGATGCCGGGCCGGAAGCGCGTGAGGCTGTCGCCGAAGGGGTCGGCACAGGGACCTCGGTGAGGCCGGCGGCCGCGGCCGGGTGCGTCTCGCCGGTGTCGGCGGCGGCGGAGGGCGCGCCGGGGTCGCGGCCGTCGAACACGAGGAACGCCGCCACGACGGCGACGACCGCGAGCACCGCGACGAATCCGGCGAGCACCAGCGGTGGGCGGCGGGTCAGCGCCGGGGTCACGGGGACGGTCGGCTCCGCGACCATCGCCTGGCGGGCCGCGGCGGCGAGGGCGGCACCGGAGGGCCAGCGGTCCGCCGGATCCTTCTCCAGCGCTCGTACGACCACATCCCGGACAGCCAGGGGCACATCGGACGGTAAGGGGGGTGGTGCGTCGTGGGCGTGCCGGAGCGCGATCTGCAGCATGCTCTCGCCGGTGAACGGCAGGTCGCCCGCGAGGCACCGGTACGCGACGACACCCAGGGAGTAGATGTCCGACTGGGCGGTCGCCTGCTCGCCGCCGGCCCGCTCCGGCGCGATGTACGACGCGGTGCCCATCAGCAGGCCCATCGACGTCTCGTGGGTGCTGGTGGCGGACCGGGCGATGCCGAAGTCGGTGAGCACGGTGCTGCCGTCGGGGCGCAGCAGCAGGTTGGCGGGCTTGACGTCGCGGTGCGTCACGCCCTTCTCGTGCGCCGCGTGCAGCGCCTCCGCGGCCTCCGCGACCAGGCGCATCGTCGCCTCCGCGGTCAGTTTCCTGTCGCCGCGCTCGAGGGTGCGGGCGAGCGACTCGCCGTCGATGTACTTCATGACCAGGTACACGCCGGCGACCGGGTCGTCACCGAAGTCGTACACGTCGACGACCCCGGGGTGACTGATCGTCGCCATGGTGCGCGCCTCGGACCGGAACCGCTCGATGAACGACGGCTCGCCCACGGGCGCGCGGAGCAGCTTGATCGCGACGGTCCGGCCCAGCACCCGGTCGTGGCCCTGCCACACGTCACCCATGCCGCCGCTGGCGATGTGCTGCCCGACCTCGTACCGCCCGGCCAGAACCGTTCCCGCGCCGATCAACGCGTCTCCCTCCGCAGGCCCCTGACCGACCTGGACACGAGGACAGCCGGACAGCGGGATTCTGCCAACACCTGGCACCGAGGACAACCGCATCGGCCGGCCGGCCCGCAGTGCAGGCCTGTCGCGCCGCGTGGGACGCCCCACGGCGTGTGACGGTCGCGTGTGCGGACCGACACGCTGTGCATCGATGAGGGCGTGCCGGATGATCAGGGTATGGCGACACGGTCCCGGGCGACGAAGGTCGCCGCTGCGATGCTCATCCTGCCCCTGCTGCTCGGCTGCGGCTGCTGCGAGGGGCCTGCCGTGGTCCTGGACTCGATCCTCGGCGGGGACCGGGACACGTTCACGGATCAGGATGTGATCGGTGACTGGTCCAGCGACTGCGGTGGCTCGGTCAGCATCCGCGGCGACGGCACCGCCACCGTCAAGGATCTGCCGATCCGCGAGGAGCACGTCAAGGGCGCCGTCGACGACGTCGAGGTGAAGACGGGCGGCGAGTTCACGTGGAAGATCTTCGCCGCGACCGCGGACACCGACCAGGAGGTCCGGTTCCAGCCGAAGGAGCGCGGCGGGGAGGAGTTCAGCGCCCACGCGGAACGCACCTGGGGCGGCTTCGAGCATCTCGAGTACTACAAGAACACGCCGAGCGATCCGGTCTACTGCGTCCTCAGCAGGTAGCTTCAGGCGGGCTGGTCGTCGCCGGGGATGTCGGTGATGAAGCCGACCTGCGGCGGGGCCTGGTCGCGGCACGCGGCGGGCAGCACCGGCTCGGAGGTCGTGCCGCCGGCGAGACCGACGCGGAACGTGCCCGGGGCGCCGGTGCAGGACGTCGCGGTGTACGTGATGTGGGTGCTGTCCGGTGCCCACGTGGGTGCGGTCGCGGTGCGGTCGCTGACCTGGTGCTTGCCGGCGCCGTTGGCGCGCATGACCCAGACGGTGTTGTTGTGCACCCACGTGATGCGCTTGCCGTCGGGGGAGAGGCTCGGCTCGGCGTTGACCCGGTCCTCGGTGAGGCGCACCTCGCGGCCGGCGGTGCTGGTGTAGATGACGCCGGCGCGGGCGTAGACCTCGGTGCCGGCCGTGGCGGAGGCGTGGGCGGCGGTCCCGCAGAGAAGGCCGCCGAAGGTGGCGAAGCCGGCGAGCGCGAGCGCCTTGGTGATCGTGGTGCGGTTCATCCTTGCCCCCTGTGGTCCGTCGCTTCCGTGTGACGCTGGGACCATCGGCGCAACCGGCCGGCACCTGAACGATTCCCGCCGGCAACCTGGGTCAGGAGCAGCGGTGCCACCGACGACGGCGACGTCCTGCGACCCGGTGCCGACCTGCACCGTCCACAGTGGGCGCGGGCCCGCCGGCTCGGGCCGCTGTCCGGGACCGCAGGCGGTCACCGCGAGGACCGGTCCGAGCATGCCGACGACAGACCAGCGCATGGCGGCCACGCTATCGACCCGGGGCGATGCCCGCGGCCCGGCTCCGGCGGTAGCCCGCAAAGACGCGGACGGGATCCGCACCCCTCGATGCGGATCCCGCTTCTCGCGCGCGGCGCCGTTTGCATGCGACGCCCGGGCGGGTCGTACACCTCTGTGCCGGTCTTGGACTGTTTGACCCCCGGTGTAACCGCCCCGCCTGGCAGGGCGCTACCCAGCCGGAGCCGGCATCGAACAAAATTCGTCCGGTGTCCGATTTCGCGGAATCAGTACAGACGGGGAGGTAGCGGCGGACGGAGGTCGCGACGATGACCACGGCCGTGCCGGGCGCCCCGTAGCGGCGCAGGGCCGGCTGGTCCAGGGCGGCGGTGCGGCCGGACACGGTCACCAGCTCGGTGAGCAGCACCGCGACCGGGGTGTCGGACACGACGACCTGCCCGTCCGCCGGGAGGCCGGCGTCCGCGGCCAGGAACGCGGTGGGGCCGAAGACGCCGGCGGTCAGCTCCACCTGGACGCCGGCGGGTGACCGGCGACGGCCGCACGTCAGGCGTCGGCACCGGGTCGGGCCCGCCGCCGGTGCACGCGCCGGCCAGCAGGACGATCGCGAGCGCCGCCGCCGGCCGCATCGATGGCCTCCTGTCAGTGCACGCCGTCCATCATGCGCCGGATCGCGGGGACGAGCGCAGCGAGCAGCCCACCGAAGAGCAGGGCCGCGCCGCCGAGCGCGCCGAAGTACCACGGCTCCGAGTCCACGTCGTAGTAGCGGGCGAGGACTCCGGACATCGCCGTTCCGAGCGCCACGGACAGGAAGAACAGCGCGACCGTCTGGGTGCGGAACGCCACCGGCGCGACCTTCGTGGCGAGGGAGAGCCCGACCGGCGACAGCAGCAGCTCGGCGATCGTGAAGACCAGCAGGATCCCGGCGAGCGCGAGCAGCGGCGCGCTGCCGGGCCCGCCGCCGGCGAGCGGCAGGAACGCCAGGAACGCGAGGCCCATGACGGCGGTCCCGGCGGCGAACTTCGCCGGCGTCGACGGCTGCCGGTCGCCGAGCCGGGTCCAGAGGGCGGCGAACGCGCCGGACAGGACGATGACGAAGACGGGGTTGATCGACTGCACCCACGAGACGGGCATCTCCCAGCCGAGGATCGTGCGGTCCAGCCGCTGGTCGGAGTAGATCGTCACGACGGTGAACTGCTGCTGGTACAGCGACCAGAACACCGCGCTGGCCAGGAACATCGGGATGAACCCGATCATGCGGCGGCGCTCGACCGGGGCGACCGCGCGGCTGGACAGGATGACCACGAAGTACGCGGCGGCCGCGGCGGCGCTGACGACCACGACGGCCGTCGCGAGTCGGGACGCCGGCAGCAGGAACGCGATCGCCCCGATCGCCGCGGCGGTGAGGATCCCGGCGGCGGCGACCAGCGGACGCCTCGCGGCCGGGAGCGGGTTGGGCACCTCGCGGGCGGCGCCCGTCAGGTTCCGCCGGCCGATGGTGTACTGGCCGAGCCCGACCGCCATGCCGGCGGCCGCGAGCGCGAAGCCGTAGTGGAAGCCCGCCGTCTTCTGCAGCAGGCCGGTGAGCAGCGGCCCGGCCAGCGCACCGAGGTTGATGCCGAGGTAGAACAGCGAGAACCCGGCGTCGCGGCGCGGGTCGTCCTCCGCGTAGAGCATGCCGACGAGCGAGGTGGCGTTGGCCTTCACGCCGCCGCTGCCGACGGCGACGAGCACGAGGCCCACGGCGACACCCGCCAGGCCGGGGACCGCGGCGAGCGCGATGTGGCCCGCCATGACGAGCACGGCGCTGCCGAAGAGCACCCGTTCGGCGCCGAACAGCCGGTCGGCCGTCCACGCGCCGAGGATCGTGGACAGGTAGACCGCACCGCCGTACGCGCCGACGATGCTCGTGGCGGTGGCCTCGTCGATCCCGAGCCCGCCCTCCGAGGCCCCGTAGTAGAGGTAGATCAGCAGGATGCCCTGCATGCCGTAGAACGAGAAGCGTTCCCACACCTCGACGCCGAACAGGTTGGCCAGGACCCGCGGCTGCCCGAAGAAGGTGCGCTCCTCGCTCATACCGCGGGCCCTACCCCCGGCCACCCGGGTCCAATCGGCCCCGCGCCAACTTCCGCATCGACAGCGATAACTTTGTGAGACTGGAGGTATGACAGGGACGACGCAACCGGTGGTCGTGGCGGTCTCCCGCGACGACCAGCACCGCTTCAGCAAGGCCTCGACCGGGGAGATCACCCTGCTGGAGGGCCTCGGCGTCGAGGGCGACGCCCACGCGGGCGTCACCGTGCAGCACCGCTCCCGCGTCGCCGCCGACCCGACCCAGCCCAACCTGCGGCAGGTCCACCTGATCGCCGCCGAGCTCCACGACGAGCTGCGGGAGCAGGGCTTCACCGTCGCCGCCGGCCAGCTGGGCGAGAACATCACCACCCGCGGCGTCGACGTCCTGGCCCTCCCGCGCGGCACGGTCCTGCGGATCGGCCCGCACGCCGTCATCGAGGTCACCGGCCTGCGCAACCCCTGCACCCAGATCAACGACTTCCGTCCCGGCCTGCTCAAAGCCGTCGTCGGCAAGGACGACCAGGGCCACCTGATCCGCAAGGCGGGCATCATGGCCGTCGTCCTGCACGGCGGCCCGGTCGCCCCGGGCGACGCCATCCAGGTCTCGCTGCCGCCACCCCCGTACCACCCACTCGACCGCGTCTGAGCGTGCCCCTGCCTACGGGCGTCCGCAGCGGCATCGTACCGGCGCCCCGATCCGTTGCGGCCGACTCCGGAAGCGGTGACGTCGTGCTGTGTGAGATCTGGGGCCGGCTGATGTGGCTACGGTGGCGCAGGAACCTGGCGAGGGAGCTCCCAGGCGACCGGCAGGCCGGCGTCGCCGTCGGTGTAGTCGTGGGTGACGGCGAGGAGTTCGGCCATGCGGGCCTGCCAGGCGATGTTGACCGGCAGATCGGCGAGTTCGGCGAGCAGCCGGGGGTAGTCGTCGCAGTCGATGACGTGGAAGAGGTCCAGGCCGGAACGCCAGATCGTCCACTGGTGCGCGCCGGCGCGGCGGATCGCCAGGACCAGCTCGGCGGGGACCTCCTCGTGCGCCTGCTCGTAGGCGGTCTCGGCGCCCGGACGGAGCCGGGTGTGCAGGGCGATGCGCATCGGGCGGCCGTTCACGCGGTGACGTCGAAGCGGTCGACGAGCATGTACGTGCCCGAACGTTTTACGCCGCGCAGGGTGTGGGTGCCCGGCGGGAGGCCGCGGGCGCTCCAGATGACCTGCTGGGTCAGGCGTGGCCCGCTGGAGGTGTCGACCGTTGCCTGCAGTGCGCCGTCGAGGTACACGTCGACGAGACCCTGGTCGCTGTTGCGTTCGGCGAGGTAGTCGATGCCGGTGCCGGTGAAGGTGTAGCTGAACGAGGCGCCGTCGGTCGTCGTGTACGAGACGTCGTCGTTGAAGTCGCCGAGCCCACGGCCGGTGCTCGTGGACCAGCCGGCGGTGTAGGTGGCGACGGTGTCGTTGCGGCGGACGGTGGTCCCCGCGGCCGGGGAGAGCTGCGTGCGGGGCACGACCTGCGCCGGTGTGTTCGGGCTCGACCAGATGAGTTTCATGTACGCCTCGCCGCCGCGTTCCGTGTGTTCGAGGCGGATGTCGTACCGGCGGCCGGCGACGAGCGTGATGCCGCCCTGGTCGACCGCCGGGCCGTGCGGGGTGGTGTTGTCCACGAGCAGTTCGCCGCCGACCCAGAGGCGCACGGTGTCGTCGGAGACGGCGGTGAACGTGTACCGCTCGGAATACCGCGGCTCGATCGAGCCGGTCCAGCGCCCGGCGAAGTTGTCGGTGCCGATGGACGCGGCCGGTGACCCGCCGGACCGCCAGGCGTAGTTCACCGTCGGGTCGGTGCGGGTGACGAGCGGCGCGCCGCTGAAGGTCGTGTTGTTCCAGAACTCGGCCTTGAGGCCTGTTCCGGTGCCGGCCGCAGTCGGGGCCGGCGCGGCGATGTCCGCCTCGATGACGGTGGCGATGCTGTTGGTGGGGCTGCCGCTCGGGAGCAGGTCGAAGCCGTCGCCGGCCGCGCGGACCGTGACCGGCGAGGCGCTGCCGAGCACGCGGGCGCCCGTGATGGTGAAGGGTGAGCGCTGCCGCAGATGCAGGGTGCCGGCCCAGGCGTTGACGGTCAGGTACAGCTTGCCGCCGCTGCGGCTGACCCGTCCCCAGGCGGGCTGCTCGACGAGCCCGGTGTAGCCGGCGCCGTGCACGGCCTTGCTGTTCGTCGCCATCCACGTGCCCACGCCGCGCAGCGCGTCGGCCTGCCCGGCGGTGACAGCGCCGGTGTCCGTCGGGCCGATGTTGAGCAACAGGTTCGCGCTGGTGCTCGTCAGTGTCGTCAGGTTCCGCACGAGGGTGGCCGGCGACTTGAACGTCGTGTCCCAGGCCGCGTAGCCCCACGTGTTGTTGATGGTCATGCACGATTCCTGCAGCTGCGCCGACGGGGCGGCTGAGGCGAGCTCCTGCTCCGGGGTGCCGTAGTCGCCGTCGACGGCGCGGCGCTTGCCGACCCGGTTGTTGATGACGACCTGCGGCGAGATGCCCCGCACGTAGCGCTCCAGGTCCTCGCCGTCCTGCGGGGACCACGGGTTGGTGGGGTTGGTCTCGGTCCATTCGCCGTCGAACCACAGCAGCGCCGGGTCATAGGCGGTGACGAGCTCCTGGAGCTGGGCCTTCATCGTGGTCACGTAGCGGGGGAAGTTCGCGGTGAAGTCCGGGTTGTGCCAGTCCCAGATCGAGTAGTAGAGGCCGAGCTTGATGCCCTGCGCGGTGGCGGCGGTCTTCAGCTCGCGCAGCAGATCCCGGCCGGGGTCGAGGCTCGAATGGTTCCGCAGGTTCCAGGCGTTGGTGGCGGTGGGCCACATCGCGTAACCGTCATGGTGTTTGCTGGTGATGACGATGTACTTCTGGCCCGCCTGCTTGGCGAGCTGCACGATCGCGTTGGCGTCGAAGGCGGCGGGGTTGAACGCGGCGGCCTTCGCCTCGTAGTCGCTCCACGGGATGTCGCACTCGCGTTTGATCCATTCCGCGCCACGGCACGAGCCGTACTGTCCTTTGTAGACCGCATACGGTCCGAAGTGGACGAACATGCCGAACCTCGCCTCGTCGAACCACCGCGTGCGCGGCGCGCTCAGCGCGTCGTCGGCGACGAGGTTGTCCCCGGGGGCGGCGGCGGCCGGCGCGACCGGCACCAGCACCCCCGCGGCCATGACGAGCAATGGGATCAGTGCCCTCAACCGCATCGTGCCACCTCCTGACGCATCGACAGCGACCAACGAGTGTCGTCGAGTTAACATGGGATGTATCCATCGTGTCAAGGACTTCTCGGTGCCGATATGCACGGTCGTCCAGTTCAGTCATCCGATCTTTGTGCTACTCAGATCGGATGAGTACCCCAGCGGATAGTCGACCGGGCGCGGCGGCGCGACACTGGTCGGCATGGACGACGACGCCGCGAGGCGACGCGCGCGCATGGTCGCGCAGCTGGCCGCCACCTGGACGATCGGCGCGTTCGGCCTGCCCGCCGCGGCCGGCGTCGTCGCTCTCGCCGCATACACGGGCGGCTCCGGCGGGCCGATGGTCGCCGGGCCCCTGGCCGCCGGAGTCCTGGGGATCCTGCTGTGGCTCACCATCAGCGGCACCGCCACCGCGTCGGTGCTCGGCGGCACGATCCCCATGCGGGTGCTGTGGGTGCTGCTCGTGCTGGGCCCAGGCACCGTGCTGTGGGGGTTCGGGTGGGCGCTGACCGCCGGGTCCGTGTTCGGCATCGCCGGCGACGCCTGGCTCGTCCTGCTCTGCGGCGGTCTCCCGTTCGCCTTCGTCGCTGGTGTACTGCTCCGCGGCCGGCTCGCCCGCACCGCCGCGACCGGGACCGTGGTCGTGCTCACGGTGGCGGGATTCGTGGCCCTGGCAGCCTCCACGCCGACGGCGGCGCAGGAGCGGCTCGGGCAGGCCGGCCGCGAAACGCTGTACGTCGTGTCGATCCCCGGCTACCGCCCGATGGACACCTCGTACGGCGGGCACGTCGGCGCCGGCGGGTTCATCTCCGAGGTTCCCGAGGTGATCCCGCCGCAGCGCTGGATCACGATCGTCGCCTCCCCGCGCGGTGCCGCGGTCGACGAGCCCGGCCCGTGCGGCGAGACCGCGCGCGGCGCCGGTCTGGACGGCGCCGGGTGCACCGCCGAACCCGACGGCTGGATCTACCGCCGCGACGGCTCGGAGCACGGCTACCAGGTCACGTCCGGTGAGCTGCTGGTCGTGGTGGCCGGCCCGCACGCCGTGGACCGCCAGGTGCTGCGGGCCGCCGCCGCGACGGTGCACAGCGCGACCCCGGCGGAGCTGAGCGCGCTGAACGCCGTGGGGAAGGAGGGCATCCACATGGCCGACGTGCCCGGCTACATCGCGCACGTCCGGGGCGAGCCGCCCGGTGTGACCATGGAGCCGGCCAACGTGCCACCGCCGCAGAACCTGCTGATCGACCTGTCGACCGCCCTGACGGTGGACATGTGCGGCGGCGCGGACTGCACCACCGAGCCCGACGGGCTGGTCTACCGCCGCACCGACGGCAGACACGGCTACGTGGTGCGCCACGGCCGCGTCAACATCAGCGTCATGGGCGGCCTCGCCGTCGACAGGACCCTGCTGCGCCGGGCCGCCCTCGACGCCCGCCCGGCGACGGACGAGGAGATCCTGGGGTCCATGCCGCCGGTGCCGGAGCAGTCCTTCCTCGAGCGCCTGCGCGCCCGGCTGCGCGGCTGACGGCCTACAGGGTCACGCCCAGGGCGGTGACGCCGACCTTCCCCTGGCACGGCTGCAGCGGCACGGGACGCAGGATGATCGGCGCCCTGTCGCCCGGCACGCGGATCTCCGCCTCGTACGGATCGGCGAACCACGGCCCGGGGCAATCCTCGGCCTGCGCGACGATCTGATGGTTCCACAACACGTCGAACGCCACGTATTCCCCGGGTCGCACCACGTACAGCTGCGGCGGCCGCAGATCGACCCGGCTGACCTGCTGCTCGGGTCGCGCCCGCAGATCCGGCGCGCACGGGGACGCCACGAACGGGTTGTCGTCACAGAGCTGCGCCTTCCCGACCATCGTGAACTCGGCCCATCCGTTGAGCGTGCACGCACTGGAGGACCGGTTCGTCAGCGACACCAGTACATCGAACGCCCACGGCGCCGGCACCCTGTGCGACTCGTGGTTCGTGGCGCTCGCCCGCAGGTCCGTCGCCCGGCACACCCGCGTGGCCGGCGCGGTGGTGGCACCGGCACCGGCACCGGCACCGGCACCGGCACCGGCCCGCGCGCTCGGCGACCGCGGCACCGGGGCGGAGGCCGTGACGGCAGGCGGCGCCGAGGTGTCACGCGCCGGGGCCACGACAGGCGGGTGCGACGTGTCGCAGGCGGCGAGCCCCACGACGGTCAGCGCCAGCAGCATGTGCCGAACCCTCATGGCGCGCACGCTAGTCCGCCGGACGCGTCACCGAGCGCCCCGGCGGGATCCGTTCACGAGCCTTTCGTCCGGCCGTCAACCAGTGAGGAAGGCGACCGCCCGGTCGAGGACGTCCGCGGTGTCGATGAACCACAGGGCGTCGGTGCCGGGGACGGTCCGCAGGTGGGCGTCCGGCAGGTGGGTGGCGAGGTAGCGGGCGTGGCCGACGTCGACGTTGAGGCAGTTGCGGCGGTGCGGCACGAGCGTCGGGGCGGTCACGGCGGCGAGGCGGTCACGCAGGTCGGTGCCGGTGGCGACGGTCCGGATGGCGGTCGCGGTAGCCTCTCCGCCATGACGAGACGGCCGAAGGCGCCCTCCTCGGCCCGGCTCCAGGGGATGCTGGTCACCGCGGCCGAGGTCCTCATCATCGACGCCGGCCCGGTCGGTCTCGGCGTTGCCGGCGTTGCCCGGATCGTGGTGACCGGCGCGGACATCGCCGCCCTGCTCGCGGCGCCGCTGTCACCGGTCCACCTCGACGGCGCCGCGGCCCTCTTCGCCTGCCGCGGCTGGACCGGGCCGCCGCGTGCCGAGGTCCCGGAAGCGTTGCGCTCCCAGCTGGCGGCCCGGTGCGAAGCCGACGTGAGCGCCGTGATCGGCGGGACGCGGTGACGGCGTTGCTGCTGGACGGCCTGCGCCGGGCCGGGATGCGTGACGTTGTCGCGGTGGAGCCGGTCGTGGGCGGCCTCGCCGCGCTCGCGGGCATAGCGACCCGCCGGGACGCGCCACCGGTGTTCGTCAAGGCATTCGACGATGCGCCCGGCGGCGACGTCTTCGTCGCGGAGGCCGACGGGCTGGCGGCGCTGCGCGACCACGGTGGCGGCGTGGCGACGCCCGACGTGATCCTGGCGGGCCGGGACCTGCTCGTGCTGTCGGTGCTGCGGCCGAGGCCCGGCGACGAGCAGTTCTGGGAGCAGGTCGCACACAGCATGGCCCGCCTGCACATGGGCACGACGCACCCGCGGTTCGGCTGGCACCGGGACAACTGGCTGGGGCGGCGCCGGCAGGTCAACACCTGGGAGGACGACGGGTATGCGTTCTTCACGCGGCACCGGCTGCTGCGGTGGCTCACCGAGCCGCGCGTCGAGGCGGCACTCGACCCGGGCGACCGGGCGGCGTTGGAGCGGTTGTGCGACCGGCTGCCCGACCTCCTGCCGGCCAGGCCGGCCTGCCTGACGCACGGCGACTTCTGGGCGCCGAACGTCATGTCCACAACGGACGGCCGTCCCGCGCTGATCGACCCGGCCGTGTCCTACACGTGGGCCGAGGTCGACCTCGCCCATGTGTGGTCCGCCTCGCCGCCGCCCGAGGCGCGGCGGTTCTTCGCGGTCTACGCGGAGCTGACCTCACTCGACACCGGCTGGCGGGACCGCATGCCGATCATCCAGCTGCGGCAGCACCTCGCCGTGGTGGCGCAGCTCGACCACGACTGGGGTGCGGCGGACCTGATCCGCGCCACCCTCAAGCCGTTCCGCAAGCGCGGCTGACCACATCCGGACCACATCCCGGCCGCATCCGTGGAGGCGATCACCGGCCGCCCGGCACGCGCCGTCGCCGCCTTCGTCCGTGACCACGCCCCGCCTTCACCCCGGCGCGGCGTCCGCCGGTCAGACCCGGGACCGTTCCACCACAGGGCGGGACCGCCTGATCACTGGTAGGTGGGGTCACTCCAGCGGCCGACGCTGCGGGAGCGGACCGGCTCGATGAAGCGCGGCGCGGCGCTGTGCGGATATCCGGTGCCCCAGTTGGTGGCGTCGCCGTGCATCTGGACGCGGGCGTTGTCGGTGTACCAGTCGACGAGGTCCGCGTCGGAGCGCACGATCCACGTGCAGCCGGTCGCGGCGTCGGCGGTGAAGTCGCCGTGCCGGATGAGCGGCGGGCGCCAGAAGTAGGTGCCGGGCCACATCTTGCCGAAGTTGTAGTCGAAGCCGCCGTCGAGGCAGTACGCCTCCTCGGAGCACGGGTGGTGCGCCAGGGGCACCTCCCGCCAGCCGGGCTTGGCCTTGATGAGCCGGGTGTAGAAGCCCGTCTTCACGTCGCGGTGCAGCAGCTTGATGAACAGGCCCGGCACCGGCGTGCCACCGAGGTCGAAGCGCATCGGGCTGCCGTCCTTGACGTCGATCCACGGCATCGCGGCGCTGTCGAGCACGACGAGCCGCTGGTCGGGGCGCACCGCGTCGCGGTCCTGGTCCGCGGGCTCGAAGGTCCAGTCGCCGTGCTCGCGGAACAGCAGGATCTCGGTGCCCGCCGTGGCGGTGACCGGTGGGGTCCAGACGCCGGCGGGCGCGGTCCAGTAGCCCTCCGGGCCGAGCGTGACGTCGCCGATGACCACCCGGCCGGACAGCACGAACCACTCCGTGTCGGCATCGTGCACCCCGGCGGGCCGCGACCAGTCGCCGGTGAACCGGACCTTCAGCGACGCCGACCCGTCCTCCTCGTCGTAGCTGAGGTTGCGCTGCTCGGCGGCACCGGCGGCGTGCTGGAACTCCGCGACGTGCCGGATCAGGTCACGCTCGTCGACGATCTCCACGTGCGGGCGCATGGCGGCCTCCAGGGTCAGGGCTGAGTTTCCGGTGCGGAATGTATCGCTAAACAGTTTCGCGTACAAGGTGTACCGTCAACGCTCGTGACCCGCCCCGGCCGGCCCGCCGGCCCCACCACCGACACCGAGACCCTCGTGCTCACCGCCGCCCTCCAGCTGCTGCTGGCCGAGGGCGCCGCCGCGCTGACCGCCCAGCGCCTGCACCAGGTCACCGGCGCGTCCCGCTCCACCATCTACCGGCACTGGCCGACGCCCGGCGCCGTGCTCGCCGCCCTCATCGACGTCGCCCCGATGCCGCCCGCCGCGCCGACCGGTGACCTGGCCCAGGACCTGCACGCCGCCGTCGACCAGCTGTGCGACCGGCTCCGCGACCGGCCCGTCGGCGCGTTCCTGCAGGCCCTGGTGGTCGCGGCGGCGAGCGACCCGTCCGCGGTGCGGCTGCGGCACCGGTATGTCAGCGACCTGCTCGCACCGTTCCACACCGTGCTGCGCGCCGCCGGCGTCGCCGCCACGGACCGGGAGGACGCCGTCGCGGCGATCGTGTCGCCGCTGCTGCTCGACGCGCTGCTGCTGGACCGGCCCGCGGCCCGCACCCGCGCGCACCGCATCGTCGACACCACCGCCGGGAGGTTGTTTCCGTGACCAACGCCGTCGGACCCCGGGCCGTCTTCGGGGTCATCGTGCCCAGCACCAACACCGTCGTCGAGCACGACTACTGGTCCGCACGGGTGCCCGGCGTCGCCTACCGCGCCGGGTCCATGTACATCCCGGACCCGGCGATGGCCGACGACGCCGGCTTTACCGCACTCCTCGGGCAGATCCGCGCGTCCATCGACACCGCCGTCCGCGACGTCCTCACCGCCGAGCCCGACCGCCTGGTGATGGGCATGTCCGCCGAGACCTTCTGGGGTGGCGTGGAGGGCAACGCCGCCTTCGAGCGGCGCCTGCACGCGCTGACCGGTCTGCCCGTCACGACCGGTGCGAGCGCCTGCCGGGCCGCCCTTCGTGAGCTGGGCTGCCGGCGGGTCGCGGTGTTCTCGCCGTACCAGCCGATCGCCGACCGCGAAGTCGGCCGGTTCTTCACCGAGGCCGGCTTCGAGGTCGCCGCCATCACCGGCCTGCGCTGCCCGACCGCGCTGGACATCGCCAAGGTCCCCGCCGACCGGCTCCGCGCCGTCGTCGCCGAGCTGGACGCCCCGGACATCGACGCGGTCGTGCAGGTCGGCACCAACCTGTCGTTCGTCGCGCTCGCCGACCGTCTCGAGGAGGAGCTCGGCAAGCCCGTAGTCGCCATCAACGCCGCCACGCTGTGGCACGCCCTGCGCTCCCACGGGCTCGACGACCGGGTCACCGGCGCCGGCCGCCTGCTGCGCGACCAGTGACCGGCGCCACCGCCGCGATCCGGGCCGGTGCCCTTCCCTCTCCAGCGGCCGTAGAGTAGGTTAGGCTGGCCTAACTCGGTTGATGGAGGGATGTCAGTGGCGCAGCGCGGGGCCTTGGGCCTGATGACCTGGGGGCTGCGCGAAACGGGCGGCAGGATGTTCGTCGCCTGGCTGTTCGGGCTGACGTACCAGAGCGGCCTCGTGCTCCTGCCGTGGTGCCTCGGCCGCGCGCTCGACGAGGGCATCACCGGACGCGACCGCGGGGCGCTGCTCGGCTGGGCCGGCGCCGTCCTCGGCGTCTCGGTGCTGCTGACGGCCGGTGAGCTCGGCATGCGCTGGTTCTCCGCGATCGGCGCCAGCCGCACCGGCAACCGGCTCATCGCCCGGCTCACGGCCGCCGTGCTGCGCCTGGACCGCGGCGCTGTCGGCCGGTTCGGCCACGGTGACCTCGTCACCCGCGGCACCCGCGACGCCGAGGCCGTGCACACCTGGCTGCGCAGCACACCGTCGCTGCTCAGCGGGGTGCTCGGCTTCTGCGGCGCGGTCGTCGTCGTCGCGCTGCTCGACCCGGCGCTCGCCGTCGTCGGTGTGGCGACCGTGCCGGTGCTGATCCTGGTCAACCTCTGGTACCCGCCGCGCTTCGAGCGGGCCGGCCGGCGGGTCTCCGAGGCCCACTCCACCCGCGCCGACGCCGTCGAGGACCTGCTGTCCGCCAGCACCGCCGTGCGCGGGCTCGGCGGCGAAAGGGTCCTCGTCGAGCGGCACCACGCGCGCAGCGCCGAGGTCACCAGCGAGACCGTCGCCCTGGCCCGCATCGCCGCAGGCTGGTCCGCGCACGCGCCGTTCGTGCCGGCCATCGCCAGCGCCGTCGGCCTGCTCGCCGGCGGCCTCGCCGTCCTCGACGGGCGGATCAGCGTCGGGACCCTCCTCACCTTCACCACCTGGATGGCGCTGCTCAGCCTGCAGGTCATCACGCTCACCGACCGCTTCGGCGTCATCGGCCTGGCCTGGACCGCCGGTCGGCGCATCGCCGAGGTGCTCGAGGCCGAACCGGCGATCAAGGAACCGGAAAAGGCCGTCCCGCTGCCGAGGACCGGCGAGCTCGCCACCGCCGGGCTCCGGGTCGAGCTGCCCGACCGGGCCCCGCTGCACCTGCCCGACCTGCGCGTGCGGCCCGGCGAGTTCGTGGTCCTGACCGGGCTCGTCGGCAGCGGCAAGACCACCCTGCTGCGGCTGCTCGCCCGCCTCGCCGACCCGGCCGGGGGCACCGTCACCTACGGCGGGGTCGACCTGCGCGACGCCGCCCTCGCCGACCTGCGCCGCACGATCACCATCGTCGGCCAGCGCCCCCAGCTGCTGTCCGGCACGATCCGGGAGAACCTCCTGCTCGGCATCGACGAGGACGCGGATCTGGACGGTGCGTGCCACGTCGCGGCCGTCGACGAGTTCGTCGGCAGCCTCCCCGACCGCTACGACACCCTCGTCGGCGAGCGCGGCAGCACCCTGTCCGGCGGGCAGGTCCAGCGCATCGCCGTCGCCCGCGCCCTGCTGCGGCGGGCACCCGTGCTGCTGCTCGACGACGTCACCTCCGCCGTCGACGCCGGCACCGAGACCGCGATCCTCGACCGGCTCCGCGACTGGGCGCCCGGCACCACCGTCGTCGCCGCGACGTCGCGGCCCGAGGTGATGGCCCGCGCCGACCGCCTGATCAGCCTCGACACCAGCCTCGACCCCCGTGAGGCCGTGACCGCCGGGAGCATCGGTGGCTGACGTCCCGCGGCTGTCCGACGAGCCGGACCAGCGCCGGGTCCTGCGCCGCGCGTGGCCCCACCTGCGCCCGCACCGCGTGACGCTCGGCGTGGCCGTCGCGGTGAACCTGCTGTCCACGCTCGCGTTCACGCTCGTGCCGGTCGCGATCGGCGGCGCCGTCGACGCGATCCTGGCCCGCGACCGGGACCGGCTGCTGTGGCTCGCCGGCGGCGTCATCGGGCTCGTCATCGCCCGGATGCTGCTGCTCCGGCTCGCCGAGGTCCTGCTGGTCCGCGCCGGCGAACGCGTCGTGCGGGACCTGCGCGACCTCGCGGTCGAGCGGCTCAGCACCGCGCCGCTGCGGTTCGTGGAGACGCACCGCGGCGGCGACCTGCTGCACCGCGTCACGGTCGAGATCGCCGACCTCGCCGCGTTCGTCCGCGGGCAGGTGCCGGACCTCATCTCGCTCACCGGCTACGTCGTGTTCAGCACCGTCGTGCTGCTCGTGTACTCGTGGCCCCTGGCGCTGCTGCTCGCGGCGCTGTTCGTGCCGATGATGTGGCTGCTCGGCCGCCGCTTCCGGGCCGCCGCCGAGCCCGCCTACGCCGCCGAGGCCGCCGCTCAGGCGACCGTGACCGCGACGTACCAGGAAAGCCTCGACGCGCGTGAGCAGCTGCAGATCGCCGGGGCGCAGGCCCGCTGGCGGGACCGGCTCGAGGACGACCTCACCGCGTTGCAGGCGACGGTGCGGCGCACCCAGCTGTCGCTGAGCTGGCTGGAGACCGCCTGGATCGTGCAGGGTGTCGTCACCGCCGTGCTGCTCGTCGCCGGCGGCTCCATGGTCGCCTCCGGCGCGCTCACCGTCGGCGCCGTCGTCGTGTTCGTCCTCGCCAGCCGGGAGCTCTTCGGGTCCGCCGACGAGCTCACCTACGTGATCGGCGAGATGGTCGAGTCGAAGGTCGGCCTCGCCCGGGTACTGGACCTGCTGCGGACCACCGGGAGGCCGGAGCGGGCCACGGCCGGGCCCGTGGCCGCGACGGGCAGCCTCGTCGCGCGGCGGATCAGCTACTCCTACGGCCCCGACCGTCAGGTGCTCCACGACGTCGACGTGCGCTTCGAGGCGGGGGAGCGGGTCGCGCTCGCCGGCGAGACCGGCTCCGGCAAGACGACGCTCGCGAAGCTCCTCGCCGGGCTGTACACGCCGGACAGCGGCACGGTCACCTACTGCGGCACCGACCTCGCCGACCTGCCGTCCGCCGAGCTGCGCCGCCGGGTCATCCTCGTGCCGCAGCAGGTGCACCTGATCACCGGCACCCTCGCCGACAACCTCGCGCTCGCGCCCGGCGGCCCGGGCCGCGCCGATTTCGAACGCGCGGTGCGGACCCTGGACCTGGACGGCTGGGTCGCCGCGCTGCCCGACGGCTTCGACACCGACCTCGGCCCGCGCGGCGCCCACCTGTCCGCCGGCGAGCGGCAGCTCGTCGGGCTGGTCCGCGCCGCGCTCGTCGAGCCCGACGTGGTCATCCTGGACGAGGCCACCGCCGACCTCGACCCCGTCACCGCGCACCGCCTCGAGACCGCCGTCGGCCACCTGCACGCCGACCGGACCCTGATCGTCATCGCCCACCGACAGGCCACCATCGACGCCTTCCCCAGGGTGATCCGGATGGCCGCCGGAGCGATCGTCCAATGAGGACCCACCCATGCCGTTCGTGAACACCGGTGCGGTGACCCTGCACTACGACGACACCGGCAGCGGCGACGCCGTCGTCCTGCTGCCCGGCGCCGGCGCCGGCGGGCGCACCTGGCGGCTGCACCAGGTGCCCGCGCTCGTCGCCGCCGGGTACCGGGCGATCACCGTCGACAACCGCGGCATCGCCCCCAGCGACCCGGCGGGACCCGGCCTCACCGTCGCGGACCTCGTCGCCGACACCGCCGGCCTGATCGAGCGGCTGGTCGGCGGGCCGTGCCGGCTCGTCGGCTCGTCGATGGGCGCCCACATTGTGCAGGAGCTGCTGGTGGCCCGCCCCGACCTGGCCCGCCAGGCGGTGCTCATGGCCAGCCGTGGCCGCCCCGACGCGTACTCCCGGGCGCTCGCCGCCGCCGAGCAGTCGCTGTACGACGAGCACGTGCGCCTGCCCGCCGCGTACGACGCCGCCATGCGGGCCATGCAGAACCTGTCGCCGCGCACGCTGCAGGACGAGCGGGCGGCGCAGGACTGGCTCGACATCTTCGAAATGTCCACTTCGGACATCGGCGACGCGGGCGTCCACGCGCAGCACGGCGTCGACATCACCACCGACCGGCTCGCCGCGTACCGGGGGATCCGCACCCCGACGCTGGTGCTGTCCTTCGCCGACGACCTGGTCGCGCCGGCGGCCCGCGGGCGGGAGCTCGCCGCCGCCATCCCCGGCGCCCGCTACGCCGAGATCCCCGACGCCGGGCACTACGGCTACCTGGAGCAGCCCGCGCCGGTGAACGCCGCCCTGCTCGAATTCTTCGCAGACCCCGCCTCCGCAGACCCCAGGGAGCCCCGATGACGACCCCGGCCCGCGAGATCGAGATGGTCTGGCACGACCTCACGCCCCGGCTGCTGGAGGTGGCCAGGGTGCGGCGGGTCACGCCGCGGACCGTGCGCGTCACGCTCACCGGCGAGGACCTCGACGGGTTCTGCTACGCCGCGCCCGACGACCACGTGAAGGTGTTCTTCCCGGAGCCCGGCGCCGAGCTGCCCGTCATGCCGACCCTGGGCCCCGACGGTCTCGAGCCGCCGCCGCCCGGCTCGCCCCGGCCCACGTTCCGCGACTACACGGTGCGCCACCTGCGGCCCGAGCGGCGCGAGCTGGACATCGACTTCGTCCTGCACGGCCACGGCCCGGCGGGGGTGTGGGCGGCGCAGGCCGCGCCCGGGCAGCAGCTCGGCGTCCTCGGCCCGCGCGGCTCCAACATCAACCCGATGAACTTCGACTGGTACCTGTTCGCCGGCGACGAGACCGCGCTGCCGTCGCTCGCCGCCTGGCTGGAGAAGGTCCCGGCCGGCGTGCCGGTCTTCGCGTTCGTCGACGTCGCCGACGCCGCCGAGGAGCAGGACCTGACCGTCACCGCCGACACGACGCTCGTGTGGCTGCACCGCGACACGAGCATCGACGGCGGCCACCTGGAGCGGGCCATCCGCGGCCTGGAGGTGCCGCCCGGCGCCGGGTACTGCTGGGTCGCCGGTGAGGCCGGGTCGCTCAAGCCGATCCGCCGCTACCTGCGCACCATCGGCCTGCCCCGGGACTGGGTCGAGGTCGACGGGTACTGGAAGCGCGGCACCGTCAACCTCGACCACCACGACGATGACGAAGACTGACGCGGTAGTCACCCTGGTCAAGGCACGGTCTCCTTGGCGGGCGCGGGTCGCCGTGCTCGCCGGTCTGGTCCTGCTCGCCGGCGTGTCGGTGCTGCTCAGCCTCGGCCTGGGCGCGCAGACGCTGCACCCGGCCGAGGTGTGGGGCGCGATCGTCGCCCCCGACGGCGGCGACGCGACCGCCGTCGTGCGGGAGCTGCGGCTGCCGCGCACCGTCCTCGGCGTGCTCGTCGGCGTCTCCCTCGGCGTCGGCGGCGCGCTCATCCAGGGCCACACCCGCAACCCGATCGCCGACCCGGGCCTGCTCGGCGTGTCCGCGGGCGCGTCGTTCGCCGTCGTGCTCGGCACCGCCGTGTTCGGCGTCGGCTCGCTCACCGGCTACATCTGGTTCGCGTTCGGCGGCGCGCTCGCCGCCAGCCTCGTCGTCTTCGGCATCGGCGCCACCCAGCGCGGCGGCCCCACCCCCGTCACGCTCGCCCTCGCCGGCATGGCGATCAGCGCGCTGCTGAGCTCGTTCACCTCGGCCGTGTTGCTGTCCGACGCGGCGTCGCTCAACAGCTTCCGCTTCTGGGTCGTCGGGTCGCTGTCCGGCCGCGACCTCGACGTCGCCTGGCAGGTCCTGCCGTTCATCATCGCCGGTCTCGTCCTGGCCGCGGTGAACGCGCCCGCGCTCAACGCGCTCGGTCTCGGCGAGGACGTCGCCCGCTCGCTCGGGCAGCACATCGGGGCCGCCCGTGCCGTCGGCGTCGCCGCGATCATGCTGCTCACCGGTGCGGCGACGGCCGCGTGCGGGCCGATCGGCTTCGTCGGCCTCGTCGTGCCGCACCTCGCCCGCGCCATCACCGGGCCGGACCACCGCTGGCTGCTGCCCTACTCGGCGTGCCTCGGCAGCTGCCTGGTGCTGATCGCCGACGTCGCCGGCCGCCTGGTCGCCAGCCCCGCCGAGCTGCAGACGGGCATCGTCCTGGCCGTCTTCGGGGCGCCGTTCTTCGTGTACCTCGTCCGCCGCGTCCGCCTGGTGGCGCTGTGACGGTCCTGCCCGTGCCGCGCACCTGGCGCAGGTCCGTCGCGACCGTGCTGCCCGTGCCGCGCACCTCGCGCAAGGCCGTGCTGACTGCGCCTCGCACACTGCGCGGGGCCGGACCGGTGTGGTCGTGACCGTGCTGCCCCGCGCGCCGCGCAAGACCGGCGACGCCGTCACCGCACTGCCGCTGCCCGGGCGGGTCGTGCTGCGCGCCGGACCGGTGTCCGCCGCCGTGCCGTTGCGCGCGATCGTCGTCGGCGTCCTCGCCCTCGCCCTCGCGCTGTCGCTCGCCGTGATCAGCGTCGGCCGGGGCGAGTTCCCCATCCCGCCCGGCGCCGTCTGGGACGTCCTCAACGGCGAGGGTACCCGCGCGCAGCAGCACATCCTGCTCCAGCTGCGCATGCCCCGGGTGGTGTGCGCGCTGCTCGTCGGTGCGGCGCTGGCCATGTCCGGGGCGCTCACCCAGACGTTCGCCCGCAACCCCCTGGCCAGCCCCGACGTGCTCGGCGTGACCGGGGGAGCGGCGGTCGGCGCGGTCGCCGCCATCGTGCTCGGCGGCATCACCGGCGGCATACTGGGCGTGCCGTTCGCCGCGTTGCTCGGCGCCACGGTCAGCGCCGCGCTCATCTACGTCCTGGCCTACAAGCGCGGCATCGACGGCTACCGCCTCGTCCTCGTCGGGCTCGGCGTCGGCGAGGTCCTCAGCGCGATCGTGTCCTACCTGCTCGTCCGCGCGGACCTGGTCGACGCCAAGCAGGCCACGATCTGGCTCACCGGCTCGGTCAGCGGCCGCGACTGGAGCAACGTGCGGCCCCTGGCGGCCGCCCTGCTGGTGCTCGCTCCGCTCGCCGTCGCCGCCGCGGTCGCGCTGCGGGTCCTGCAGTTCGGCGACGACACCGCCCGCGCGCTCGGGCTGCGGCTGCAGACGGCCCAGCTGGCGGTCGTGGCGATCGCCGTCGCCCTCGCCGCCGCCGCCGTGTCGGCGGGCGGGCCGGTCGAGTTCGTCGCGTTCGTCGTGCCGCAGATCGCGCTGCGCCTGTGCGGCGGCAGCCGCCCGCCGGTGATCGTGTCGGGGCTGCTGGGCGCGCTGCTCGTGGTCGGCGCCGACCTCGCCGCCCGCATCGTGGTCGCGCCCCGGGAACTGCCCGCCGGCCTGCTCACCGCCATGATCGGCGCACCGTACCTGCTGTGGCTGCTGCTGCGCGGCACAAGGAGGACCATCGCATGAGCACCACCTCACGGTTGCAGGCCCGGGATCTGCGCCTGGCGTACGGCGACGTGACCGTCACCGAGCACCTCGACGTCGACGTCGTCGACGGGGCGATCACCGCGATCATCGGGCCCAACGGCTGCGGCAAGTCGACCCTGCTGCGCGCCCTCGGCCGGCTGCTGCGCCCGGCCGCCGGGCAGGTCCTGCTGGACGGCAGGCAGATCGACCGGGCGCCGACCCGGGAGGTCGCGAAGATCGTCGGGGTGCTGCCGCAGTCGCCGGTCGCGCCCGAGGGGCTCACCGTCGCCGACCTGGTGATGCGCGGCCGGCACCCGCACCAGAGCTGGTTCAGCCAGTGGTCGCGGGCCGACGAGGGCATCGTCGCCGAGGCGCTGCGGTGGACCGACATGATCGATCTCGCCGACCGGCCCGTCGACGCGCTGTCCGGCGGGCAGCGGCAGCGGGCGTGGATCTCGATGGCCCTCGCGCAGGGCACCGACCTGCTGCTGCTCGACGAGCCGACCACCTACCTGGACCTCGCGCACCAGATCGACGTGCTCGACCTCGCCGCGCGGCTGCACCGGGAGCTGCGGCGGACCGTGGTGATGGTGCTGCACGACCTGAGCCTCGCCGCGCGGTACGCCGACATCCTCGTCGCCATGAAGGACGGCCGGATCGTGGTGTCCGGCCCTCCGCAGGAGGTGCTGACGCCGCAGCTGCTGGCCGACGTGTTCGGGCTGCGCGCGCTCGTGGTCCCCGACCCGGCGACCGGCACGCCGTTGGTCGTCCCGCTCCCTCGATAAGCACAGGTGATGTTTCCGTCAAGTGACAGGGGACCGCTCGACCACTATCTTGTTAGGCAAGGCTAAGCTTAATCGAGGGAGTCGCATGCGCGCGTCTGGGATCGAGGGCGTGACCGCGCTCGTCACCGGCGCCGGCCGGGGCATCGGCCTGGCCGTGTCGGCCGCGCTCGCCGCGGAGGGCGCCCTGGTCGCCGCGGTCGACCTGCCCCGCAAGGAGGCCGGCGGACCGCGGGACTACGTGGCCGATGTCGCGTCCTCCCAGGAGGTCGACGCGGTCGTCGAGCGGGTCGAGCGGGAGCTCGGACCGATCGGCATCCTGGTCAACGTCGCCGGCGTGCTGCGCCCCGGTGCGGTGATCGACACCAGCGACGACGACTGGTCCGGGACCTTCGCCGTCAACGCGACCGGGGTCTTCAACACGAGCCGTGCCGTCGCCCGCCGGATGGTCCCGCGCCGCCGGGGCGTGATCGTCACCGTCTCCTCCAACGCCGCCGGGGTGCCGCGCAGCGGCATGGCCGCCTACGCCGCGTCCAAGGCCGCCGCGACCATGTTCACCAAGAGCCTCGGCCTGGAGCTGGCGCCGTTCGGCATCCGCTGCAACGTCGTGGCGCCCGGCTCGACGGACACGCCGATGCAGCGGGCACTGTGGACGGACGACGGCGCCGACCCGGTCATCGCCGGCGACCCGCACCGCTACCGCACCGGGATCCCGCTGGGCCGCATCGCCGAGCCCGCCGACATCGCCGACGCCGTGCTCTTCCTCGTGTCCGACCGGGCGCGGCACATCACCATGCACGACCTGTATGTCGACGGCGGCGCGACGCTGCGCGCCTGAACCCCGCGCACCGTCCGCACCGGCACCGGCAGCGACCTGCCGGCGAAGGGAGAACCATCCGTGACCACCGTCTCCGCCGCGCCGACCGCGGCCGAGCTGATGTCCGCCTACCTGCCCGGCTCGTCGTCGCTGTTCGCGTCGCCGTCCGGCACGCTGCTGGCCGAGGGCACCTTCTTCGCGGTGCCGCCGTCGGGCCGCCAGGAGGGCCTCGCCGACCTGGCCCGCCGCGTCGACGCCGTGCTGCGCGTCGCCGAGGCCGCCGGCCACGAGGTCCGCACGGTGGTGGGCGCCGTCCCGTTCGCCCCCGACGCCGACGCCCGGCTCGTCGTGCCGATGCGGCTGCGGCGCGGCGGCCCTCCGGTCGCGTCGCCGTTCCGAGCCACCCCGACAGCCACCGGCGCCGGGACCGTCAGGGTGCGGCCGGTGCCGGAGCCGTCGCGGTACCAGGACGCCGTCGCCCGCGCCGTGCACCGGATCCGCGCCGGTGAGCTGACGAAGGTCGTCCTCGCACGGTCGCTGCGGGTCGACGCGCCGCACTTCGACGCCCGCCCCGCGGTGCGCGCCCTCGCCGCCCGCGAGCCCGGTGGGTACACCTTCGGCGTCGACCTCGGCGACGGGCGGACCCTGCTCGGCGCCAGCCCCGAGCTGCTGGTCAAGCGGTCCGGCCGGCGCGTCGTGGCCAACCCCCTCGCCGGGTCCGCGCCGCGCAGCGCCGACCCGGTCGAGGACGCCCGCCGCGCCTCGGCGCTGCTCGCCTCGGCCAAGGACCGGCACGAGCACATCGTGGTCAGCGCCGCGGTCGCCGACGGGCTGCGCCCGTTCTGCCGCGACCTCGACCTGCCCGCCGGGCCGTCGCTGGTCCGCACGGCCACGATGTGGCATCTGTCCACGCTGGTCACCGGCGAGCTGCTCGACCCGGCGGTGTCGGCTCTCGAACTGGCCACCGCGCTGCACCCGACGCCCGCCGTCGGTGGCACGCCGACGGTCGCCGCCCGCGCCGCCATCGCCGAGCTGGAGCCCTTCGACCGGGGTTTCTACACCGGCATGGTCGGCTGGGGTGACGCCGAGGGCAACGGCGAGTGGGCGGTCACCATCCGGTGCGCCACCGCCGACGCCGACGGTCTCGACCTGTTCGCCGGCGCGGGTATCGTCGGCGACTCCGACCCGGCCGCGGAGCTGACCGAGACCACCGCGAAGCTCGGCACGATGCTCGCCGCCCTGGGACTGTCCGATGTGGCCTGACGAAACGGACCGGGACCGTCCGATGTGGCCTGACAAAACGGCCCGGGACCGTCCGATGTGGCTTGATGACACCGCCCGGGACTGTCCGATGTGGCCTGACGACTTCGCTCGCCGTTACGTCGAGCGCGGCTACTGGACCGGCGAGACGTTCCACGACTTCCTGCGCGACCGTGCGGCGAAGCACGGTGAGCGGGTCGCGGTCGTCGACGGCGACCGGCACATCACCTACGCAGGGCTGCGCGACCGGGCGCTGCGCCTGGCCGGCGGCCTGCACGGGCTCGGGATCGGCCACGGCGACCGGGTCGTGGTGCAGCTGCCGAACGTCGCGGAGTTCTTCGACGTCATCTTCGCCCTGTTCCGCCTCGGTGCGCTGCCGGTCTTCGCGCTGCCGGCGCACCGCTCCGCGGAGATCGGCTACTTCCTGGCGCACACCGGGGCCGCCGCGTTCGTCACCACCGGCGTGCACGAGGGCTTCGACCACCGCACCCTCGGCGGCGGGACGCGGACCATCGTGGCGGGGGACCCCGGCGGGCACACCGCCCTGGCGGACCTGTACACCGGCGCCGTCCCGGACACCACAAGAGCGCCGGTCGCCGGGGACATCGCGTTCCTGCAGCTGTCCGGCGGCAGCACCGGACTGCCGAAGCTGATCCCCAGGACGCACGACGACTACCTGTACAGCGTCCGCGCCAGCGCCGACATCTGCGAGCTGACGCCCGAGGACGCGTACCTGGCGGCGCTGCCCGTCGCGCACAACTTCACGCTCTCCTCGCCAGGGGTGCTCGGCGCGCTGCACGCCGGCGCCCGGGTGGTGCTCGCCCGGCGGCCCGACCCGGCGACCGTCCTGCCGCTGATCGAGGCCGAGCGGGTCACCATCACCGCGGCCGTGCCGCCCCTCGCGCTGGTCTGGCTCGACGCGGCCGCGTCCGGCAAGGCACCCGACCTGTCCAGCCTCAAGGTCCTGCAGGTCGGCGGCGCGAAGCTCGCGGCCACCGTCGCGGCCCGGGTCGCACCCGTCCTCGGGTGCCGGCTGCAGCAGGTGTTCGGGATGGCCGAGGGCCTGGTCAACTACACCCGGCTCGGCGACGGCGACGACGTCGTCCTGCACACGCAGGGCCAGCCGATCTCGCCCGACGACGAGGTCCTGGTCGTCGACGACCAGGACCGTCCCGTGCCGGCGGGGGAGGTCGGCCACCTGCTGACCCGCGGGCCCTACACGATCCGCGGCTACTGGCGGGCCGACGAGCACAACCGGGCCGCGTTCACCGCCGACGGCTTCTACCGCACCGGCGACCTCGTCCGGGTCCTGGAGGGCGGCTACCTCGTCGTCGAGGGCCGGGCGAAGGACCAGATCAACCGGGGCGGGGAGAAGATCGCCGCCGAGGAGGTCGAGAACCATCTCCTCGCCCACCCGGACGTGCACGACGCCGCCGTCGTCGCCGTCCCGGACCCGTTCCTGGGGGAGCGCAGCTGCGCGTTCGTGGTCGCCCGCCCCGGCGCGGAGCCGCTCACCCTCGCCGCAGTCCGCGCCCACCTGCGTGAGCGCGGCCTGGCCGCCTACAAGATCCCGGACCGGGTGCGGCTGGTCGCCGGGTTCCCGACGACCGGTGTCGGCAAGACCAGCCGTCGCGAGCTGCGCTCCCTGCTGCGCGACGCGGCAACCACGAAGAAGGGCTGAAACCCGTGCTCCCACGTATCACCGCGTACCAGGTGCCCACAGACATCGGACGCGGCACCGCGAAGGCCGGCTGGCGGCTGGATCCCGCCCGTGCCGTGCTGCTCGTGCACGACATGCAGAACTACTTCCTCGCCCCGTTCGGCACCTCCGACCGGGCGCTGCTCGCCCGGGTCATCGACAACATCGCCACGCTGCGCAAGCACGCCGCCGAGTTCGGCATCCCGGTCGTGTACTCCGCGCAACCGGGCGGGCAGAGCCGCGAGGAACGCGGGCTGCTGCGGGACTTCTGGGGCGACGGGCCGCCCGCCGACCCGCGCGCCCTCGCGATCGTCGACGCGCTGACGCCGGGACCGTCCGACGTGGTGCTCACGAAGCGGCGGTACAGCGCCTTCGTCGGCACCCCCCTCGCCGACATCCTCGGCGGCCGGGACCAGTTGGTCATCACCGGCGTCTACGCGCACATCGGCGTCCTGGCGACCGCGCTGGACGCCTTCATGCGGGGCGTGCAGCCGTTCGTCGTCGCCGACGGTGTCGCCGACTTCAGCCCCGCCGACCACCGGGCCGCGCTGCGGCACGTCAACGACCGGTGCGGTGTCGTCGCGCTCACCAGCGACCTCGCCGACGACCTGCGCCGCCACGCGAACTGACGCAGCGGGGCGTGACCATCGTCGCTTTACTGTCCTAAAAAGTTAGGCTAGCCTTGCCTCACATTCGCCGCTGCCAGTGTGTCCGGATGCCGTGCGTACTGCGCAGATCGCGGTCGCGGATGCCCGGAAACGCAAGACCCGATCATCGAAGGATGGCCGCATGACCGCACCCCTAAGCCTCGACCGACTGCGCAGTGACGTAGCCGAGGCACTCGCCGAGGAGCCGGGCAGCATCGCCGACGACGAGAACCTGCTCGAGCGCGGCCTGGACTCGATCCGCATCATGAGCCTCGCCACCCGGTGGCGCGAGGCCGGCTTCGAGGCCGGCTACCTCGACCTGGCTCAGGAGCCGACGGTCGCCGCCTGGTGGAGCATGGCCGCCGCCGCCGACGGGCAGAACGCGGAGGCCGCCAAGTGAGCGCCGTCGAGGTCGTCACGGAGCAGGCCGACGTCGTCGTGGTCGGCGGCGGTCCCGGCGGGTCCACGGTCGCCACCCTGATCGCCAGGCGCGGGCACCGGGTGGTGCTGCTGGAGAGGGAGACCTTCCCGCGGTACCAGATCGGCGAATCGCTGCTGCCGGCCACCGTCCACGGCATCTGCCGCCTCCTCGGCGTCACCGAGGAGATGGAGCAGGCGAAGTTCACGGTCAAGCGCGGCGGCAGCTTCCGGTGGGGCACCAACCCACAGCCGTGGAACTTCCTGTTCGCCTTCGCGCCCGAGCTGTCCGGCCCGACGTCGTACGCCTACCAGGTCGAGCGGATGAAGTTCGACGACATCCTGCTGCGCAACGCCGCCAAGCACGGCGTCGACGTGCGGGAGAACAGCGCCGTCAACGAGATCCTCGGCGACGACGAGCGGGTCCGCGGCGTGCGGTACACCGACCCCGGCGGCGTCGTGCGGGAGATCCACGCGCGGTTCGTCGTCGACGCGTCCGGCAACCGCAGCCGCATCCACCAGAACGTGCGCGGCGAGCGGCTGTACTCCGACTTCTTCCGCAACATCGCGCTCTTCGGCTACTTCGAGGGCGGCAAACGCCTGCCCGCCCCCGACTCCGGCAACATCCTGTGCGCCGCGTTCGACGAGGGCTGGATCTGGTACATCCCGCTGTCGGACACGCTCACCAGCGTCGGCGCGGTCATCAGCCGCGAGCACGCCGCGAAGCTGCAGGGCGACCAGGAAGAGGCCCTGCGCGGCTTCATCGACCGGTGCGAGATCGTCAAGGGCTTCCTGTCCGACGCGACCCGGGTCACCGAGGGCACCTACGGCGAGATCCGCACCCGCAAGGACTACTCCTACACCAACAGCACGTTCTGGCGCCCGGGCATGCTGCTCGTCGGCGACGCCGCGTGCTTCATCGACCCGGTCTTCTCCACCGGCGTGCACCTGGCCACCTACTCGGGCCTGCTGGCCGCCCGCTCGATCAACACGGTCCTTGCGGGCGGCTCCTCCGAGGAGCGGGTGTTCACCGAGTTCGAGGGCCGCTACCGCCGCGAGTACCGGGTCTTCTACGAGTTCCTGTCGGCGTTCTACGACATGCAGAGCACCGAGGAGTCGTACTTCTGGAAGGCCCGCAAGGTCACCAACTTCAACGCCAGCGACATCGAGGCGTTCGCGACGCTGGTCGGCGGCGTCCACTCCGGTGAGACGGCGCTCGTCGACGGGTTCCGCGCCTCCTCGGAGAAGCTCGCCGACGCGATCGAGAAGACCGGCACCATGCAGACGCCGTCCGGCGAGCGCATGCACCACCTCTTCGGTACCCCGGTGGTCCGCGAGGTCATGACGGAGATGAACGCCATCCAGGTCCGTGGCGTCCAGGGCGAGGCGGCCCGCGAGCTGCCCCTGCTGGAGGACGGCCTCGTCCCGTCCGCCGACGGCCTCGGCTGGGCGGAGCCGGCGAACGTCGCATGAGTACCCCTCTACCGAGCTTGGGCGGTCACGAGCTGCTGCTGTTCCTGCTGCAGGCGAGTGTGCTGCTGCTCGTGGCCCTCGCCCTCGGCCGGCTCGCGGTCCGCCTCGGCCTGCCCGCCCTCGCCGGCGAGCTGCTGACCGGCGTCGTCCTCGGCCCGTCGCTGCTCGGCACCATCGAGCTCGAGCCCGTCACGTGGCTGCTGCCGGCGGACGCGGACCAGCTGCACCTGATCGACTCCGTCGGTCAGGTCGGCGTCCTGCTGCTCGTCGGCGTCACCGGCGCGCAGCTCGACATCGGCATGCTGCGCCGCCGCGGCACGACCGGCCTGCGGATCAGCCTGTCCGGCCTGGTCATCCCGTTCGGGCTCGGCGTCGCGGCGGGCTACCTGGTGCCGCCGGCGCTCATCCCGGGCGACATCTCCCGGGGCGTGTTCGCGCTGTTCATCGGCGTCGCGATGTGCGTGACCGCGCTGCCGGTCATCGCCAAGACCCTCGCCGACCTGCGCCTGCTGCACCGCGACATCGGGCAGCTGATCCTCACCGCCGGCACGTTCGACGACGCCGTCGGCTGGTTCCTGCTGTCGATCGTCGCCGCGGCGGCCACCACCGGCGTCTCCGGCGGCTCGGTCGCCCTGTCCGCGGCCTACCTGGTCGGGTTCCTCGCCGCCGCGCTGCTCGTCGGCCGGCCGCTCGTCCGGTGGGCGATGCACGCCGCGGGCAGGTCCGCCGACCCCGGCCCGCGGGTCGCTGTCGCGGTCGTGATCGTGCTGCTCGGCGCCTCCGCGACGCACGCCATGAAGATGGAGGCCATGTTCGGCGCGTTCGTCGCCGGCATCCTCATCGGCCAGTGCAAGCGCGACGACGAGCCACGCACCCTCTGGCAGGACCTCGGTCCACTGCGGACGGTCACGCTGTCGGTCCTCGCGCCGCTGTTCCTGGCCACCGCCGGGCTGCGCATGGACCTCACCGAACTGGCCGACCCGACGGTCCTCGTGGCCGCGCTGGCGCTGCTCGCGATCGCCGTGCTCGGCAAGTTCGCCGGCGCCTACCTCGGCGCCCTCGGCAGCAGGCTGAGCCGCTGGGAGGCGACCGCGCTCGGCGCCGGCATGAACTCGCGCGGCGTGGTGGAGGTCGTCATCGCCTCGGTCGGGCTCCGGCTCGGGGTGCTGACCACCGCCGCGTACACGATCGTGCTGCTGATCGCCGTCGCCACGTCCCTGATGAGCCCGCCGATCCTGCGGTGGGCGATGTCCCGCGTGGAGACGACGACCGAAGAGCACGAGCGCGAGGCCGCGCTCGCCGCGAAGTGATGTTCCCGAAGTACCGACAGGTGATGAGGATGATGACCATGAAGCGCAGATTCAGCGCGGGTGTGCTGAGTGTGCTGGTGGCCTCCACGGCCGCCCTGACCGCCTGCGGCGACGACGCCAAGGACACGGCCGCCCCGGCCGCGACCGGCCCGGCGTCCGCGGCGGCCGCGTTCCCGGTGACTGTGACGCACAAGCTCGGCAAGGTCACGCTGGACAAGGCACCCGAGCGGATCGTGGCGCTGTCCGACGCGGACCTCGACGCGCTGCTCCTGCTCGGCATCCAGCCGGTCGGCATCGCCGCGTCGCTGGACGAGGGCGGCATCACGCCGTGGGCGAAGCCGAAGCTCACCGGCAAGCCGGCGCTGCTGGAGGCCGGCGACGAGGGCGTCAACGCCGAGGAGGTCGCCAAACTCAACCCCGACCTCGTGCTCGCCGGCAGCGACTACTACATCGACCAGGAATACCCGAAGCTGTCCCCGCTCGTGCCGACGACCGCCTACGAGACCGGCCCGTTCGAGGACCCGTGGCAGACCACGCTGCGCCAGGTCGCGAAGCTCGTCGGCAAGGCCGAGCAGGGCGAGACGATCATCAAGGACGTCGAGGCGAAGGTCGCCAAGGTCAAGACCGACCACCCGGAGCTCGTCGGCAAGACGTTCTCGCTGTCGCAGGTCTTCGAGGCCGGCACCATCGGCGTGCTGCGCTCCGACAAGGACACCGGCGTCAAGGGCCTCAACGGCTTCGGCCTGACCCTCGCACCCGAGGTGGCGAAGCTGACCGGTGACGACTTCGCGACCACGCTCAGCCTGGAGAAGATCGCCACGATCGACGCCGGCGTCGTGCTGATCTACTGCACCGAGCCGGACCTGAAGACGGCCCTCGAGGGCAACACGCTGTTCAAGAACCTCAACGCGGTCAAGAAGAACGCCTACGTGCCGCTGACCCGGGAGCAGTTCTCGGCGCTGCGCTACCCGACGCCGCTGACCATCCCGTACTTCATCGACAACGTCATCCCCACGATCGCGACGGCCGCCAAGGCCGGCAGCTGACTTGGCTGCCGAATTGGCACCTGATCGGGACATCCGCCGGCCGGCCCAGCTGGACCGGCCGGCGGATGCCGCCGCCTCCTTCCGCGAGGTGCGCGACGGCCTGTCCGACGCCGTGATCGCCGCCGGCCCCCCGCCGGTGCCGGTCCTCGGCCCGCCGTGGCAGCTGCGGCAGGCCGACCCGGACTCCGGCGACCCGGCCCTCATCGCCGAGTGGATGTCACTGCCGCACGTCGACCGCTTCTGGGACCAGGCGTGGCCGGCCGGCCGATGGGCCGCGGCCCTGCGCGGGCAACTCGCCGGCGAGTGCACCCGCCCCTGCGTCGCCTCCTACGAGGGCATCCCGCTGGCGTACCTGGAGCTGTACCGCACCGCCCGGGACGTCGTCGGCCGGCACTACCCGGCGCACGCCCACGACCTCGGCGTCCACATCGCCATCGGGCCGCCCGACGACATCGGGCGCGGGCACGGCCGGGCACTCGTCCGAGCCGTCGTCGCGGGCCTCTTCGCCGCCGACCGGCGGTGCGCCAGGGTCCTCGCCGACCCCGACGCCACCCACGCCGTCGCCCGCCGCATGTTCACCGCCGCCGGGTTCTCGCTCATGCAGGAGAGCGACCTCGGCCACAAACGCGCGGCCCTGCTGGTCGCGGACCGCCACCCCGTTCTGAGGAGCACCTGACGATGAGCAACCCCTTCGACGACGAGACCGGCACCTTCCTCGTCCTGGTCAACGACGAGGGCCAGCACTCGCTGTGGCCGTCCTTCGCCCAGGTGCCGGCCGGCTGGACCGTCGCGCTGCCGGAGACCGACCGGGCCGCCGCCCTCGCCTACGTCGAGGCCAACTGGACCGACCTGCGCCCGAAGAGCCTCATCGCGCAGATGGACGCGGCGGGCTGAGCCCGCCCGCCGTGCCGTCCCACCGTCGCTGAAGACCTTGGAGCCCGTGTTGACCCGCCACGACGAACAGCTGCCACTCACCGGTGCCCAGGCCGGAGTCTGGTTCGCCCAGCAGATCGACGCCACCAACCCCGTCTTCAACACCGGCGCCGGGATCGTCATCCACGGCCCCGTCGACCCGGACCGCCTCGCCGGGGCGACCCGCCGGCTCGTCGCCGAGGCCGACGTGCTGCGCATCCGCCTCGTCCACGACGGCGACGACGTCCGGCAGGTCGTCTCCGCGGCACCGGGTCCGGACCTCACCGTGCTCGACCTGCGCGGCGAGACCGACCCGGACGCCGCCGCCGACGCGTGGCTGCGCCGGGACCTGCGGACCCTCGCCGACCTGGGCACCGGCCCCGTGTATCACCAGGCGCTGCTCCGCGTCGCCGACGACAGGTCGATCTGGTTCCAGCGGTGCCACCACATCGCGATGGACGCCTACACGTTCGGCCTCCTCGCTCGCCGCCTCGCCGCGCTGTACACCGCAGGACAGGAAGCGGGGCCGAGCCCGTTCCGGCCGCTGCGCGACATGGTGGCCGAGGACGCCGAGTACCGCGCCTCGGACGCGTTCGAGGACGACCGGCGGTTCTGGGCCGAGCACCTCGCGGACCGGCCCGGCACCGTCAGCCTCGCCGCCGGCGCCGCGCTGACGTCGCACACGGTCCTGCGCGCCGACCGCGGCCTCAACACCGCCGTCACCCAGCGGCTGCACACCCTCGCCAGGGCGGCCCGAGCCACCCACGTCGAGGCGCTCCTCGCCGCCGTCGCGCTCTACGCGCACCGGCTCACCGGCGCCCCCGAGGTCGTCCTCGGCCTGCCCGTCATGGGCCGTCTCGGCCGCGTCGCCGCCGCCGTGCCCGGCACCGCCGTCAACGTCCTGCCGCTGCGGGTGCCCGTGTCCTCCGCCGACACGATCGCCGACCTCGTGGGCCGGGTCGTCGTCGAACTGCGGGCGACCCGCCGGCACCAGCGCTACCGGGGCGAGGACATCCGCCGCGACCTGCGGCTGCTCGGCGGCGACCGGCGGCTCGTCGGCCCGTGGGTCAACATCAAACCGTTCGGTGCCGAACTGGACTTCGGCGGGTATCCCGGCCGTCCCCTGTACCTCGCCGCCGGCCCCGTCGACGACATCGCCGTCACCATCGACGACCGCGGCGACGGCCGGCTCGGCGTCACCGTCGAGGCCAACCCGGCCCTGTACCCGGCCGGTGCCGTCGACGCGCACGCCGAGCGGATCGTCGCGCTGCTCACCGCGTTCGCCGCGGCACCGGAGACGCTGCCCGTCGGGCGGCTCGGCGTGCTGCACGGCGCCGAGCGGGAAAGCAGCCGCGCGGCGGCGCAAGGCCCGGTCCGGGATCTGCCGGGCGGCGGCCTCGACGCGCTGTGGCGGCCGCAGGTAGCCCGGACACCGTCGGCCCCGGCCGTCATGGGGAGCCGCACCCTGACCTACGCGGAGCTCGACGCGGCCGTCGACCGGCGCGCGGCGCAGCTGCGGGAGCTGGGCGCGGGACCCGGCCGGCTCGTCGCGGTCAGCATGGCCCGGTCGCCGGAGCTGCTCGTCGCGCTGCTCGCGGTGGCCCGTACCGGCGCCGCCTACCTGCCGCTGGACCCGGACTTCCCGGCCGACCGCATCGCGCTGATGCTCGCCGACGCGTCCCCGGCGCTGCTGGTCACCGACACCGGCGTGGAAACCCTGCCCGGCGGCGAGTTCGACGCCGGCGCCGCCTATGTGCTCTACACGTCAGGGTCGACCGGCCGGCCCAAGGGCGTCGTCGTCACCCACCGCAACCTGGTCAACTTCCTGCTCGCCATGCAGGACCCGGTGCCGCTGTCCACCGCCGACCGGCTCCTCGCCGTGACGACCGTCAGCTTCGACATCTCCGCGCTGGAGCTGTACCTGCCGCTGCTGTCCGGCGCGTGCGTGGTCATCGCCGCGAAGGAGGCCGTGCAGGACCCCGACGTCCTCGGCCGGCTCGTCGCCGAGACCGGCACGACCGTGCTGCAGGCGACCCCGACCCTGTGGCAGACGGTCGCCGCCGGCACCGGCCTGCGGGGCGTCCGCGCCCTCGTCGGTGGTGAGGCGCTGCCCGCCGACCTGGCCGCCGCTCTGCTGGAGCGCACCGCGTCCGTCATCAACGTGTACGGCCCGACCGAGACGACCGTCTGGTCGACGGCGCAGGTGATCGACGCCGGCACGGCGGCCGCCCCGCCGATCGGCCGCCCGATCCTCAACACCCAGGTGCACGTCCTGGACGGCGCCCTGCAACCGGTCCCGGCCGGCACCGTCGGCGAGCTCTACATCGCCGGCGACGGCGTCGCCCGCGGCTACCTGGGCCGCCCGGCGCTGACCGCGTCCCGGTTCGTCGCCGACCCCGACGGCCCGCCCGGCAGCCGCATGTACCGCACCGGCGACCTCGCCCGCCGCCACACCGGCGGCACGTTCGAGGTCCTCGGCCGCGTCGACCACCAGGTGAAGCTCCGCGGCTTCCGCATCGAGCTCGGCGAGATCGAGGCCGCCCTCACCGCCGACCCGTCGGTGGAGCGGGCCGTCGTCGTGCTCCGCGAGGACACCCCCGGGCAGCGGCGCCTCGTCGGTTACGTCACGCCGAGCGGCGGGTCCACAGTGGACCCGGCCGGGCTGCGGGCGCGGCTGCGGACCGGGCTGCCGGAATACATGGTGCCGGCCGCCGTCGTCGTGCTCGACGCGTTCCCGCTGACGCCGAACGCGAAGCTGGACCGCAACGCCCTGCCCGCGCCGGACCTCGGCGGCTCCGGTGAGGCGGACGCCGCGCTCACCTCCGTGCAGGAGATCCTCGCCGGGGTCGTCGCCGACGTCCTCGGCCTCGGCGGTGTCGCCCTGCACGACAACTTCTTCGACCTCGGCGGGCACTCGCTGCTCGCGGCGAAGGTCGTCGCGCGGGTGCGGGCCGTGTTCGGCGCCGACCTCACCATCCGCGACGTGTTCGACGCGCCGACCGTCGCCGGCCTCGCCGCCCGCCTCGACCGGGCGCCCGCCGGGCGGCCCGCGCTCACCCGCGGCGCGCAGCAGGAGCGCACGCCGCTGTCCTACGCGCAGCGCCGGCTGTGGTTCCTCGGCCAGCTCGACGGCCCCGACCCCACCTACAACCTGCCCCTCGCCCTCACCCTGACCGGCGACCTCGACCTGGCCGCGCTGCGGGCGGCCCTCGATGCCGTGGCCGCCCGGCACGAGCCGCTGCGGACCGTGTTCGCCGCCGTCGACGGCGTCCCGCACCAGGTCGTCACCCCGCCCGCGGCCGTGCCCCTGGACGTCCGCGACGCCACCGACGGCGCCGTCGAGGCGGCCGTGCGGGTGCCGTTCGACCTCGAACGGGACCTGCCACTGCGGGCGCACCTGTTCCGGCACCACGACCGCGAGCACACGCTGCTGCTCGTCGTGCACCACATCGCCGGCGACGAATGGTCGCTCACGCCGCTGCTCGGCGACCTCATCGCCGGCTACAACGGGACCCCGGGCGAGGCCGCGCCGGCGGTCCGGTACACCGACTACACCCGCTGGCAGCGGGACCTGCTCGACGGCCCCACCGGCGTGCGGGCGCGGCAACTGGAGCACTGGCGCGGCATTCTCGCCGGGCTGCCGCCGCGACTGCCGTTGCCGACCGACCGTCCACGGCCGGCCCGCGCCACCCCGGACGGCGCCACGGTCCGCTTCGCGCTGCCCGGCGACCTGCCCGCCGCGCTGCACCGCACCGCCCGCGCCTGCGGCGTCACCATGTTCATGCTCGTGCAGGCCGCGACCGCGGTCCTGCTGCACCGCCACGGCGCCGGCACCGACATCCCCCTCGGCACGCCCGTCGCCGGCCGCCCCGACGACGCCCTCGACCCGCTCGTCGGCTTCTTCGTCAACACCCTCGTCCTGCGCAACGACCTGACCGGCAACCCCACGTTCCGCGACCTGCTCGCCCGGGTCCGCGACACCGACCTCGCCGCGCTCGCCAACGCCGACCTGCCCTTCGACGTCCTCGTCGACGCGCTGCAGCCGGAGCGGACGCTGAACACGACCCCGTTGTTCCAGGTGATGGTGTCGTACCAGAACGCGCTGCCCGACACCGGCGCGCTGCGCGGTCTCGACGTCGCGGCGCGGCTGGTGGACACCGGCACCGCCAAGTACGACCTCACGTTCGACATCGCCGAGCAGCGCGGCAGCGACCGCCCCACCGGCAGCATCGAGTACCGCACCGCACTGTTCGACCGGACCACTGTGGACGGTCTCGCTTCGCGGCTCGTCCGGCTCCTGACGGCCGTCGCCGCCGACCCCGGCGTCCGCATCGCCGACATCGACCTCCTCGGCGACGCCGGCCGGGCCGAGGCGCTGACCCGTGGCACCGGCCGGCCCGGCGCCGACGCGCCCGCGACCCTGCCGGAGCTGTTCGAGCGGCAGGCCGCGGCAACGCCCGACGCGATCGCCGTCGAGTGGACCAACGGCACGCTCACCTACGCGGAGCTCGACGCCGCCGCGGACGCCCTCGCCGCCCGGCTCGCCGCCGCCGGTGCCGCACCTGAGCGGTTCGTCGCCGGGCTGCTGCCCCGCTCCGCCGACTCGGTCCGCACACTTCTCGCGGCCGCCAAGTCGGGCGCCGGCTACGTGCCCCTGGATCCGCAGTACCCGGACGCCCGCCTCGCCGTCATGACCGCCGACACCGCGCCGGTCCTGCTCGTCACGACCACCGACCTCGCGGAGCGAGCCCCCGCCGGGATCCCCGTGCTGCTGCTCGACGGCCCGGCCGGCCCGACCCGGACGCCGACCCGGCCGCAGGCGCAGCACCCCGCGTACGTCATCTTCACCTCCGGCTCCACCGGGCGGCCCAAGGGTGTCGTCGTGCCGCACGCCGGCCTCGAGGACCTCGCCACCGCCGTCGCGCAGACGTTCGGCACCGGGCCGGGCAGCCGCGGCAGCCAGTTCGTCTCGCCCGGCTTCGACGTCGTCTACAGCGAGCTGGCCATGACGATCCTCTGCGGCGGCACCCTCGTCGTCGTCCCCGAGGACCGCCGCACCGGCCGCGACCTCACCGGCTTCATCACCGGGCGCCGCCTCACCCACGTCGACCTGCCGCCCGCGCTGCTGGCCGCGCTGCCCACCGACGCCCTGCCCGCCGGCCTGACCGTCGTCGTCGGCGGCGAGCAGTGCACCCCGCAGCTCGTCGGACGGTGGGCACCCGGCCGGCTCAAAGGCCTGTTCAACGCCTACGGTCCGACCGAGACGACCGTCACCGCCACCACCTGGCGCGCCACGCCCGGCGGCCCGGTCCTCATCGGCCGGCCCGACCGTGGCCGCACCGCTCACGTCCTCGACGGCCGGCTGCGTCCCGTCCCGCCCGGCGTCGTCGGTGAGCTGTACCTCGGCGGCTCCGGCCTCGCCCGCGGCTACCTCGGCGCGCCCGCGGCGACCGCCGCCAGGTTCGTCGCCGACCCCTACGGCCCGCCCGGTGCTCGCCTCTACCGCACCGGCGACCTCGCCCGCTGGGTCGGCGACGACCTGGAGTTCGCCGGCCGCGCCGACGACCAGGTGAAGCTGCGCGGGTTCCGGATCGAGCTCGGCGAGGTCGAGGCCGCGCTCGCCGCCCAGCCCGGCGTCACCGGCAGCGCCGCCACCGTCCGCGAGGACATCCCCGGCATCCGGCGGCTCATCGCGTACGTCACGGGCACGGCCGACGGCGACGACCTGCGCGCCGCGCTGACCGCCACCCTGCCGGAGCACATGGTGCCGGCCGCGATCGTGCACCTGGACACGCTGCCGTTGAACGCGTCCGGCAAGGTCGACCGGCCCGCGCTCCCCGCACCCGACCGCACCCCGATGGTGCGCGTCGCACCGCGTACACCCGCCGAAACGACGATGTGCGAGCTCTTCGCGGGTCTGCTCGGGCTGCCCGAGGTCGGCGCCGACGACAGCTTCTTCGCCCTCGGCGGCGACAGCATCGTGTCGATCCAGCTGGTCGCCCGCGCCCGCAACGCCGGACTGAGGATCACACCCCGGCAGGTGTTCGAGCACAAGACACCCGCCGGGCTCGCCGCCGTCGCCACCTCCGGTGCCGCCGGGCCGTCCGGCGACGACCGCGGCACCGGCGCCGTGCCGCTGACGCCGATCCTCGCCTGGGCCCGGGACCTCGGCGCGCCCGTCGACCGCTACTCACAGGCGATGCTCGTGCACGCGCCCGCCGACCTGACCGCCGATGGCCTCACCGCCGCCGTGCAGGCCCTCCTCGACACGCACGACGTGCTGCGCGCCCGCTGGACCCCGGCGGGCCTCGACGTGCCCGCCGCCGGCTCGGTGGCTGCCGCGCCGCTGGTCCGGGTCGTGCCCGGCGGCGACCCGGCTGAGCAGTTCGCCGCCGCCGCGGACCGGCTCGCCCCCGCCGACGGGGTCATGCTGCAGGTCGTGTGGCTCGGCGACCGGCTGCTGCTCGTCGCGCACCACCTCGTCGTCGACGGCGTCTCGTGGCGGATCCTGCTGCCGGACCTCGCCGCCGCCTGGGACGCCGTCCGGGCGGGGGAGCCGGTCCGGCTCGCCCCGGCCACCACCTCGTTCCGCCGCTGGGCCGAGCAACTGTCCACCGTGGACCGCACGACCGAGCTCGACCGCTGGCTCCCACCGGCCGGCGCCCTCGGCACCCAGGACGCCGCGGCGGGCACGGCCGGGCAGCTCGAGCACCGCGACGTCGAGCTCGACCTGGCCGCATTGACCGAGACCGCTGACGCGTTCCACGGCAACCCGCAGGACGTCCTCCTCGCCGGGCTGGCGACCGCCGTCGCCGACGGCGCGGCCGGCACCGTCCTCATCGGACTCGAAGGGCACGGCCGCGAGGAGCACCTGGTCGCGGGCGCCGACCTGAGCCGGACCGTCGGCTGGTTCACCACCGAGTTCCCGGTCGCGCTCACCGTCACCCAGCAGCCGGGCGCGACGCTGAAGGCCGTCAAGGAACACCTGCGCACCCTGCCGGACGCCGGCGCCGGCTTCGGCCTCCTCCGACACCTCGACCCCGCCGCCGGACCGGTCCTCGCCGCCGCGCCCCAGCCGGCCATCGTCTTCAACTACCTCGGCCGGCTCGGCGGCGGCACGGGCGGGGAGCCGTTCACGCCGGCGCCGGAGCTGCCCCCGGCCGCCGTCGCCCTCAGCCCGGACATGCCGGTCCGGCACGCGCTGACCATCAACGCGACAGCCGGCGCCACGCTGCGGCTGCGGCTCACGTACCTGCCGGGCCGCCTCGACATCGACGGGCTCGTCGCCCGCTGGACCGCCGCCCTCGCCGCCCTGCGCACCGCGCCCGGCGGACGCACCCCGTCGGACCTGCCGCTGCTGCGGCTGCGCCAGGACGACGTCGACCGGCTCGAACGCGCGCACCCCGGCCTCGCCGACGCGTGGCCGCTCTCCCCGCTGCAGGCGGGTCTGCACTTTCACGCCGACTACGACCACGACGGCGACGACGTCTACACCGTGCAGCAGGTCTTCGACCTCACCGGCCCGCTCGACGCCGGCCGGCTCCGCGCCGCCGCCGACGCGCTGCTGGTGCGCCACCCCAACCTCCGCGCCGCGTTCGTCACCATGGACGACGGGCCGATCCAGGTCATCCCGTCCACGGTGGACGCACCGTGGTCCGATGTGGACCTCACCGCCCTGCACGGCGACGACCGCGACACGACCCTGCGGGACCTGCTCGCCGAGGACCGGGTCCGCCGCTTCGACCTCAGCGCCCCGCCCCTGCTGCGCCTCACCCTGATCCGGCTCGGCGTCGAACGGCACCTCCTCGCGTTCACCCAGCACCATCTGCTCCTCGACGGCTGGTCCGGGCCGATCGCCGCCCGGGACCTGTTCACCCTCTACGCCGGCGGGGCGCTGCCCGCGGTCCGCCCGTACCGCGACTACCTGCGCTGGCTGGCCTCGCAGGACCCGGCGGACACCCTGGCCGCGTGGCGGTCCGCCCTCGACGGCCTCACCGCGCCGACCCTCATCGCCCCGGACGCCGCCGGCGCCACCGCCGTCGTCCCCGAGGTCGCCGAGATCCTCGTCCCGGCGGAGAAGGTCACCGCCGTCGCACGCCGGCACGGCCTCACCCTCAACACCGTCGTGCAGGGCGCCTGGGCCGTCCTCCTCGGGCGGCTCACCGGCCGCACCGACGTCGTGGCCGGGGCCACCGTCTCCGGGCGCCCCGCCGACCTGCCCGGCGGGCAGGACATCGTCGGCCTGCTCATCAACACCATCCCGGTGCGCACCCGGCTGCGGCCCGCCGACACCTGGCTCGACCTGCTCACCCGCCTGCAGGCGGGGCAGGCCGAGCTCCTCGACCACCAGCACGCGGGCCTCGCCGACCTGCAGGCCGCCGCAGGGCTGCCGCGGCTGTTCGACACGCTGACCGTCTTCGAGAGCTACCCCCTCGACGCAGGCGCCCTCGACGCGGCCGTCGCCGGCACCGGCCTGCACGTCACCGCCGGGATCCCGCTCGACGCGACCCACTACCCGCTCGGCCTGGTCGTCATCCCCGGCGACCCGCTGCGGCTGCGCCTGGAGTTCCGCCCCGACCTGTTCGACGAAGCCGCGGCCCGCGCGATCCTGGACCGGTTCGCCGGCCTGCTGGCCGCGTTCGCCGACGCGCCGGACCGTCCACTCGCGACGGTCGACGTGCTCACCGGCGCCGAACGCGCCGACCTCACCGCATGGAACGCCACCGCCCGACCCGCCGGCGCCGGCACCGTCGTCGACGTGTTCGCGGCCCAGTCACGGGCGACCCCCGACGCGGCCGCGCTGGTCCACGGCGACGAAACCCTGTCCTTCGCGGACCTGGCCGCCCGCGTCGACGTCCTCGCCCGCCGGCTCGTCGCGGCCGGCGCCGGACCGGAACGCGTCGCCGCCGTGCTCCTGCCCCGCGGCACCGACGCGGTCGTCGCGTGGCTGGCGGCGCTGCGGGCCGGCGCGGTCTACCTCCCGGTCGACGCCGACCTCCCCGCGGACCGGATCCGCTTCATGCTCGCCGACGCGGGCGCCGCCGTGGTCGCCACCACCAGGCGCCTCGCCGCCCTGCCCGGCGCCGTCCCCGTCCTGCTGGTCGACGAAGCCGACGACCCGCCCACGGCCGACCTGCCCGTCGTGACCCCCGCGATGGCGGCGTACGTGCTGTACACGTCCGGCTCGACCGGCACGCCGAAGGGCGTGGTGGTCGAGCACGGCGCGGTGGTGAACTTCTTCGAGCACCACCGGCGCGAGATCTTCGGACGGCTCACCCGCGACCGCATTCGGGTCGGCCTGTCCGCGGCGTTGTCGTTCGACACGTCGTGGGAGGGTGTGCTGTGGCTCCTGGCGGGCCATGAGCTGCATCTGTTCGACGACGAGACCCGCCGCGACCCCGCCCTGCTCAACGCCTACGTGGCCCGGCACGGCATCGACTTCCTGGACGTGACCCCGTCCCTGGCCGACCGCCTCGTCGCGGAGGGCCTGCTCGACAACCCGCCCGCGATCCTGGCGTTGGGCGGCGAGGCGGCGGGATCCGCGCTGTGGACGGCGATCCGCGCCACCGACGGCGTCACCGGCGTGAACCTGTACGGCCCGACCGAGGCGACCGTCGACACGCTGATGGCCTGGATCGGTGACAGCGCAACGCCGCTCGTCGGCCGGCCGATCGCGAACACCTGCGCCTACGTCCTCGACGGCGCACTCCGGCATGTCCCGGTCGGTGTCGCGGGGGAGCTGTACCTGGCAGGTGCACCCCTTGCCCGGGGCTACCTGGGCCGGCCGGGCCTGACGGCGGGGCGGTTCGTCGCCGACCCGTTCGGCGCGCCGGGCACCCGCATGTACCGCACGGGCGACGTCGTGCGCTGGACCGCCGGCGGGTCCCTGGAGTACGTGGGCCGGTCCGACGATCAGGTGAAGATCCGTGGGTTCCGGATCGAGCTCGG
>NZ_JBEXDG010000059.1:0-66769 GCF_040605635.1 Dactylosporangium sp. NPDC005555 | reverse complement strand
CCGGCACCGCAGCACACCCTGCGGGCAAGACCGGGACCGTCCCGTCGCAAGACAGGACAACCACATGAGCGCCAAACAGCACTCAGTGGAAACGGCCCTTCGACCGGTGGATCCGGCGGGTGAGCGAGAACCTCGTCAGGTAGCCGATCTCGGCCGGGTTGAGCGGCGGCGTGACCGTGATCCGGCCGGTGAACCAGGTCTCGTATCCCATCCGCCGCACCCTACCGCTGCGGGCACCCTGCGTCACCGGCCCGCTCCCGAACAGCTCCAGGAGTGCTCCAGGCTCACTGCATCGCAGGCGAACAGGCTGGTCCGTGACCCCGCAAGCGGTGCGGGGCAACGGTCTGGAGGCCAGCATGGCACTGTTCGCCGTCTTCACGCACCAGAACCCGATCGGGATCAGCTCGGACGAGTTCCGGCACCGGCTGCCGGAGGGCTTCGGGTACATCCAGGGCCTGATCGACAAGGGCGTCATCAAGCACAGCTGGATCGTCGTCGGGCAGTCCGGCGGGCTCAACGTCTACGACGTCGCCTCGCACGAGGAGCTCACCGACGTGCTCTACGGCAACCCGCTCTCCTCGCACCTGCGCCTGGAGGTGCTGCCGCTGTCGACGCCCGGTGGGTTCGACGTCGACGCGTTCGCCAACCGTGACGTCGAGCCCGCGGGCTGAGCGGTGCGGGCACTCGTCACAACCGGCGGTGCCGACCCGGTCGTGGCCTTCGCCGAGGTCGTCGAGCCTGACCCGGCGCCCGGGGAGGCCGTCGTCGCCGTGTCGGCGGCCGGGCTCAACCGAGGCGAGCTGACCGTCGCCGCGGCGGTGCCGGCCGGGTCGCGGCTCGGCTGGGACGTCGCCGGGGTCGTCGAGCGGGCCGCCGCCGACGGCTCCGGCCCGGCCGGCGGCACGCGGGTCCTCGGGCTCGCGGGCCGGGACGGGTTCGCGGAGCGGGTCGCGGTCCCCACCGGGCACCTCGCGGTCCTGCCGGACACGGTCCCCGACACGGCGGGCGCGGCGCTGCCGGTCGCGGGCCTCACCGCCCTGTACGCGCTGCGGCACGCCGGCTGGCTGCTCGGCCGTACGGTCCTGGTGACCGGCGCCGGCGGCGGTGTCGGCCGGGTCGTGGTGCAGCTCGCCGCCGCCGCCGGCGCACGGGTCCTCGCGCAGGTCGGCGGTGCGGGCCGCGGCGACGGTCTGGAGAAGCTCGGCGCCTCGGTGGTCGGCCAGTACGGCGACGACCTCGCCGAACCCGTCGACGTCCTGCTCGACAGCGTCGGCGGGTCCACATTGGAGCTGGCGTTCCAGGCCGTCGCCGCAGACGGTGTCGTGGTCAGCTTCGGCAACACGACCCGCGAGCCGCTGCGGCTGCCGCTGGACTGGGGGCGGCTGCGGCCGGGGGTGTCGCTGCGCTCCCTGTACCTGTTCCAGGAGACGCGACGGCAGCCGGTCGGCCGGGACCTCGTCACGCTCGCCGGGCTCGTGGCGCAGGGCCGGCTCGACCCGCAGGTCGCGCTCACCGCGCCGTTCGCCTCGTCCGGCCCGGCGTGGCAGGCGTTGCGCGATCGACAGGTGAACGGCAAGGTGGTGCTGACGCTGTAGCGAGACCCCATCGGGGGTGGACCGGCCGTTCGTAGCGTCGCTGGCATGGCTACCTTCACCAGCTTCGACGGCACGGTCCTGCACTACGGGTCGATCGGCGACGGGCCGCCGCTGGTCCTGGTGCCGGGCGGGCCGCGGGCCGCCGGGTATCTCGAGGACCTCGGCGGCCTGTCCGCGTCCCGGACCCTCATCCGCTACGACGCCCGCGGCACCGGCGCGTCCGCCCGTCCCGCCGACCCGGCCACCTACGCGTACCCGGTCCTCGCCCGCGACGTGGAGGCGCTGCGATCGCACCTGGGACTCGAATCCCTCGACCTGCTCGGCCACTCCGCCGGGTCGGTCGTCGCGAGCGCCTATGCCGCCGCGCACCCGGCCCGGATCGCCCGCCTCGTGCTCGTCTCGCCGAGTCCGCAGCTGTACGGCAAAGGCGGCGACGACGTGGGCGACATCCTTGGCACCCGAACGGATGCGCCCTGGCACACGGAGGTCGGCGCCGCCGCGGGCGAGCTGCTGAGCCTGCCGCCGGACGCCGCACCGTCCAGGGTCTTCGACGTCCTGGACCGCTACACGCCGGCCGCGTACGGCCGCTGGGACGACCGCCAGCAGGCGCACGCCGCGACGCAGCGCGCGCAGTTCGCACTGGAGGCGTGGTCGGGGTTCTGGGCCGGGACGGACAACGGCTGGCTCGACGACCTCGCCACCCTGCCCGCACCGGTGCTGGTGCTGACCGGCGACCGGGACGCCCTGACCGGCGTGCGCATCGGCGACGTCGTCGCGGCCGGTCTCCCCCACGCCCGGCACGAGACGATCCCGGGCGCCGGGCACTACCCGTGGGTCGACGAGCCGGCCGCCTTCACCGCCGCCGTCGCCGGGTTCCTCGCCTGAGGAGTCGCAATTGTGTCGCGCCCGCCGCGGTGCGGGCGCGACACTGGGCGGATGCGCTGGTCCCCGCATCTGGAAGGGCTGGCGGCCAACCCGGCCCTGCCGGCGCCGCTGGTCGACGCGCTCATCGCCGGCGGCGACGAGGAGGTGTGCCGCTGCCTCGCCTGGCGCGACGACCTGTCGCCCGCGCAGGTCCGCTCCCTCGCCGCGCGCAGCACCGACGCCGCGGTATGCATGGTCCACAGAGGACTACTGCGCGCGGACATGGTCGACGGACGCGACGAGCGGGTGGCCGTCGCGCTGTTCGACGCCACCGGGGCGCCGCCGCAGTGGGCGCATGCGCTGGCGCAGTCACCAGACCGGCGGATCCGTGAGCTGCTCGCGTACGCCGCCCACACCCCCGCCGAGGTGCTGGCGCTGCTCGCGGATGACCCGGACGTCTCGGTCGTGGCGGAGGCGTCCCTGTCGCCGCAGATGACCGCTGCGCTGGCCGACCGGCTGGCCCGGCACCCGCACACCCGGGTCCGGCACGCGCTCGCCGCGAACGGGGCCACCCCCGCCGACGTGCTGGCCCGCCTGGCGTCCGCAGGCGGTGAGCCGCCGCTGGCCTGCCCCGGCTGCGACGGCTCGGACGTGCCCTCGCACCGCTGGCACTGCGACGGCGACCACGCGGACGCGCTGACCGGCATCCAGGGCGCGGCGGCGGAGAACCCGGCCACTCCCGTGCCGGCCCTGATCCCGCTCTCCCACAGCCCGGCGTTGTGGATCCGGTCTGCGGTCGCCGCGCGGCCCGGCCTGCCGCAGGAGGAGTACGCCCGGCTGGCGACCGACCCGATCCCGGGCGTGCGCGGCGCGGTCGCCGGGAACCCGGCCGTCGACGAGGCGGTGCTGCGGCGCATGGCCACCGACCGGACGCACGACGTGCAACGGCGTCTCCTGCACAACCCGGCCGTGCCGCTCGACGTCCTCACCGCCCTCGCCGCGACCGCCCGCACCGGCCCCACGCTGCTGCCGCGGGTCGCCGCCGCCACCCCGGACGAGCTGCGGTCGCTCGCCCGGTCCACGGACCCGGCCGTCCGGATGCTGGCCGCCCACCACCCCGGCCTGCCCGCCGACCTCGTCGACGCGCTCGCCGGTGACGCCGACGCCAAAGTACTGAGAGCGATCGCACCCGACCCCGAGGTCTCCGAAGCGCGGATGCGTGCCATGCTCACCGCGCACGGCACCCGGGTCGCCGGCATGCTCGCCCGCAACCCCGCCTGCCCCGCAGACCTCCTGCTCCGCATCGCCACCCTGCGGCCGCCGACGAAGCTCGCCCTCCGCGAGACCGCCCGCCACCCCGGCGCGACCGCGGCGGCCCTCGCCGCGTGCCTGGCCGACGACCGGGCCCGCCCGATCGCCGCCCGGCACCCGGCCCTGGACCCCGCGACGCTGCTCACCCTGCTCGATGACCCGGACGACGACGTCGCCGAGGCCGCCGCCGCCAACCCGGCCCTGCCGCAGGCCGTCATGAGCGCACTGACGGCCTGCGACCCGGTCAGCTGAACTTCGACAGGACCTGCTCGCCGAAGAGGCGGACGGAGCGCTGCGACTCGGACAGCGGCATGTTGCCCGAGACGATCTGCAGGCTGATCGTGACGTCGCCGAACCAGTCGCGGATCGTGGTGAGGCGGTCGACGACCTCGGCGGGGGTGCCGACGAGGGCCTTGTTGTCGCGCAGCGAGCTGTCGAAGTCGGCCGACGACACCTTCTGCACGATGTTCTCGTAGCCCTCATAACCGGAGCTGCGGGTCGCGGACCACGCCGACACCGCCTCCAGCAGGCGGGCATTGGTCCATTCGGAGTAGCGGCGGCCGTTGTCGTACGCCTCCGAAGGGTCCTCGGACAGGTAGCAGTTGTAGCTGAGGTGGACGTCGCCTCCGGCAGGGTCGAGCCCCGCCGACGACCGGGCTTCCCGGTAGCCGGCGATCATCTCCTGCACCTTCTCCCGCTTGTTGATCGACGGTACGAGCAGCAGCCCGTACCCGTTGCGCCCGGCCGACTCGGCGGACGACGGGGTGATCGCGGTGGCGACGAGGATCTGCGGGTGGGGACGCTGATACGGCAACGGCAGCAGCGTGACGGGACCGAACGTGTGGAACTGCCCGTCGAACACCACGCCGGTCTCCGTCCACAGTCGACGGACGGCCTCGACGCCCTCGTCGAAGCGGGGGCGGCTCTCGTCGAGGGGGATGCCGAACGCGGCGAACTCGTCGGGCAGGAACGCGCGGCCGAAGCCGACGTCGAGCCGGCCGTGGGAGATGTTGTCGAGCATGGCGAGCTTGCCGGCGAGCTTCACCGGGTGGGTGAACGCCGGGATGACCGCGCCGGTGATCAGCCGGATCCTGGAGGTGCGGGCGGCCGCGGCGGCCAGGAACGTGACCGGGTCGGGGCTGTAGCCGCCGTACGCGAAGAAGTAGTGCTCGACCGTCTTCACATGGTGGTAGTCCAGCGACTCCGCGAGCTCGACGAGCGCGAGCGCGTCGTCGAAGTACGAGGCCGCGTCCTTGTCGTCGGGGCCGACGGTCGGGAACAGGTTGATACCGAAGCGCATCGGAGTCCTTTCACACAGCGGCGACGGGTTGCAGCGCGAACGCCTGCGCCAGCAGTTCGTAGGAGCGCAGCCGGTCGGCGTGGTCGTAGATGGTGGCGAGCGCGATGACCTCCTCGGCACCGGTCGCCTCGGTGATGGCCAGGATCTGGTCGCGGACCCGTGACGGGGTGCCGTAGACGTAGCGCGGGAACTCGAAGCGTTCGGCGCCGAGCGGGTCGTCGCCGTCGGCGAGCTCCAGCAGCGACTGCTCGGGGCTCGGCACCGGGCGGACGTCGTTTCGGGTGAGGCGGCGGCGGAAGGCCCGCTGGGTGGCGTAGACGCGCTCGGCCTCGGCTTCGGTGTCGGCGCAGTACACGCCGATGCCGAGGATCGCGGTGCCGGTGCCGCCGGTGCGGGCCCGGTGGTCGGCGAAGACGGCGCGGGTCGGGGCGGGGTTGATGAAGTGGGCGTAGGCGTAGGGCAGGCCGAGCTGGGCGGCGACGGCGCCGCTGCGCGGGCTCGACCCGAGCAGCCACACGTCGGGCCGGCCGGCGCCGGTCGGGGTGACGACGACGTCGTGGAACGGGTGCCCGGCCGGGAAACTCCCGTCGAGGAACGCGAGCAGCTCGACGAGCTTGTCGTCGAAGTCGTCACCGGAGGAGACGGCCTGGGCGGTGCCGCGGGTCCCGCGCAGCGCGTAGGACTCGATCGGGCTGGACCCGGCCGACCGTCCGATGCCGAGGTCGATGCGGCCCGGGTACAGGGCTTCGAGCGTCCGGAAGACCTCGGCGACCTTGAAGGGGCTGTAGTGGCTCAGCAGCACCCCGCCGGAGCCGACCCGGATCCGCCCGGTTCGGGCGGCGATCGCGGCGACGAGCACCTCGGGCGCGCTGCCGCCGTGGGAGTGCATCGCGTGGTGCTCGGCGACCCAGTAGCGGGTGTAGCCGAGCTGGTCGGCGAGCTCGGCGAGCTCGACCGTGTTGCGCAGGGCCTGGGCCGGGGACTGGCCCGTCCCGATCGGGGACTGGTCCAGGATGGACAGTTTCATGTGCCGACCTCCTTGAGTGTGGTCGCGAGCAGGCGCGTCGCGTTGCGGTGCAGAGGAAAGTCGGCGGGGACCAGGCGGTGCCCGGTCAGCAGGGCGGTGACCCTGGCGGTGACGGCCGCGAACCTGACGGCGGCGAACACCCGGTGGAAGTCCAGTCCGTGCGGGACCCGGCCGGTCCGGCGGGCCCAGCGGGCGACGGTCGCGGCGCGGTCCGGCAGCCCCGGCAGGCGGTCGGCGCCGATGCCTTCGCTGAGGTGCCGGTCCAGGTGCAGGAACCAGGCCAGGTCGGCCTCCGGCGCGCCGTGCCCGGCCATCTCCCAGTCGAGGACGGCGGCGACCGCCGAGCCGTTGAAGACGATGTTGCCGAGCCGGGCGTCGCCCCACAGCAGGACCGGCGGCCCGGTCTGCGCCGGTACGGTCGCCCGCAGCACGCCGATCCCGGCTCGGACGTGCGGATCCGTTGCGCAGCCGTAGAAGTCGAGGTCTCCGGCGAGCTCGTCCACCTGGGACGCCGGGTCGGACGGCCCCAGGTCGAAGACGGGTTCGACGGCGTGGACGCGGGCGAGGACGTCGACGGCGTGCTGCCACACCGCCGTCCGCATCGGTGCGGGCGCGTCGTGCAGCCAGCCTTCGCGATGATACGAGGGGAGGTCCGCGGGCACCTCCCCGGCGACGTGGCCCAGCACGCAGAACGGCGCGCCCAGGAGGCCCGGGTCGGGCTCGAAACCGTGTGTGGGTGCCACCGGAACGTCGGTGCGCTCGCCGAGGATGCGCTGGATGTGGTACTGCTGCCAGAACCGCGGCCTGGGCTGCAGCTGGTACGTGATGGGCGCGATCCGCACGACGAGCCGCCGCCGGACCGGGCCGTCGGGTCCGGTCCAGCCGGCGTCGGCGACGAGGTTCTCCGCGGAGAATCCGGTGGACGGCGGCACGGTCAACGGCCCGAGCCGGAGATCCGGTGCGCCGAACCGGTCGGCGAGCCACCCGGTGAGCGCCTTGCGGGTGACGTCGGGGTCACGGACGACGCGGACGGCCACCGGTCACTCCTTCCGCGCCGTGAGCAGACTCGTCGTGGCGACCAGCGGCGTGTGCTCGACGGCGCCGAACCCTGCGTCGGCGAACCAGGTCGCGGCGTCGGCGAACGTGTACTCGGCGCCGCCGGCGGACCAGACCAGCATGTTGAGGCTGGCGAGAACGTTGGGCAGCTGCGGCCGGTCGGGGTCGAGCATCGGGTCGTAGACGAACGCGGCACCGCCGGGCCGGACCGCGCGGAACGCGGCCTGCGCCAGGAACCGGCGGCGCTCCACCGGCCAGTTGTGCAGGACGTGGCCGAAGAGCACGGCGTCGGCGGCCGGCAGCGGGTCGGTGAAGAAGTCCCCGCCGGCGAACGTGACCCGGTCGGCGAGCCCGAGCCCGCCGACGTGCCCCTCGAACGCCGGTCGCACGTCGGGCAGGTCGAACACGGTGACCCGCAGGTGCGGGTGCGCCTTGACGAGGTGGGCGGCGATGTTGCCGCGGGCGCCGCCGACGTCGACGACGTGCTCGAAGCCGCTCCAGTCCAGGTCGGCGAGGGCCGCCCCGATCGGCGCGTTCAGCACGTCCATCGCGTCGAAGAACGCGGTCCGCGACGCGGGGTCGGCGTGGACCGGCGCATACGGGTCGCCGCCGCCCGCCTGGATGTTCGCGGGTTCGCCGGTACGAAGGCTGCCGGCGAGCCCGTCCCAGGCGGGGTGCAGGGTGTGGTCGAGGAAGTCCAGGAACCCGCCGAGGAACTCGGGCCGGCCGGGAATGAGGTAGCGGTCGGCGGTGGGACTGTTGTGGTAGCGGCCGTCCCGGCGTTCGATGAGTTCGAGCGCCTCCAGGCCGGCAAGGAGGTCGCCGGCGCCGACCGGGTGCAGCCCGAGCCGCGCGCGGAGCTCCTCGGTGGTCGCCGGCGCCTCGGCAAGGGCGCCGAAGACGCCGACGTCGGCGGCCGCGAACAGCAGCCGGGCGCGGCGGGCACCCGACGCGATGTCGAGGATGCGGGCGGGGTTCAGCTCCACGGTGTGCTCCCAGGTGTCGTCGGACGCTGCTGCCCGACGCTAGAAGCGTTCGCTGGAGCGGCCGTGGAGCCCGCCTCCACTCCACCGAGACTGGAGCGGCGGCGGCTACACACGGACGTATGACGATCCTGTTGACCGGTGCCACCGGCACCGTCGGACGCGCGGTCCTGCGGCAGCTGCTCGACGCGGGCGAGCCGGTGCGCGCGCTGACCCGTGACCCGGCACGGGCGGCGGCCCTGCTGCCGGGCGGTGTCGAGCTCGTCGCCGGTGACCTGGGCGACCCCGGCGGTCTGCCGGCCGCACTGGACGGTGTGGACCGGGTGTTCCTGCTGTCCGTCGGGCCGCGCAAGGCCGAGCACGACGCCAACCTCGCGCAGGCGGCCGCGAAGGCCGGCGTGACGCGGCTCGTCGCGCTGTCGTCGCTCGCCGCGGAGGAGGACCCCGACTGCGTCCTGGGCCGCTGGCACGCCGACGGGGAACGCGCGGTGCGCGACGCCGGTCCACCGTGGACGATCGTGCGACCGGGCGGCTTCATGTCCAACGCGTTGGAGTGGGCGGTGTCGGTGCGGGACGCCGGGGTGGTCCGAGCGCCCTTCGGGGACCTGCGGGCGTCCATTGTGGATCCGCGGGACATCGCCGCGGTGGTGGTCGCGGCGCTCGCCGGCGGCCATGACGGCGCGGTGCTGCCGCTGAGCGGGCCGGCCGCGATCAGCCCCGCCGAGCAGGTCGCGGTCCTCGGCGAGGTGCTGGACAGGCCGGTGCGCTTCGAGGAGCTGAGCCTGGACGAGGCGCGGGCCGCGATGGCGCGGCGGGTGCCCGCGTCGGTGGTCGACGCGGTGCTGTCCGCACGCGCCGCGGCGGGCCCGTTCCGGGCGCGGGTCCTGCCCACCGTCCGGGACGTGACCGGCCGCGCGCCGCGCAGCTTCCGCCAGTGGGCCGAGGACCACGTCGACTCCTTCCGTTAGCCGTGCTCGATGGACACCGCGGTGCCGGCCGGTTCTCCGCCGGCCGGCACCGCGCCGCACGACCGCGCCGCACGACCGCGCCGCTGGTGGAGCTGAGAGATGCCGAGTAGAGCTGAGCTCTACGGGGTTGAGCCGCACCGCAATCGTCCGCGCGGTGCCGAGCCGGACCGGCCGCGGACAGCAGCCGGTCCGGCCGAGCGGCCGGGTTGTTGTGTCAGGACGCGGACTTGGCCGGGGCCGGTTCGGCGGGGGTGGCGGCAGACGCCGGGGTTGCCTCCGGGGCCGTGGCGGGTGCCGGGGCCGGGCCGGGGGCCGCGATCGACGTGAGCGCGCCGACCACCGCGAACGCCGCCCCGACCAGAAACGCGAGGCGGTAGCCGGAGACGACCGCGTCGGCCTGCGCGGTGCCCGCGTCGAGCAGGTGCTGCGCGCGGGTGGCGCCGATCGTGGCGAGGACCGCGAGGCCGAGCGAGCCGCCGACCTGCCGGGTGGTGTTGATGACGCCGGAGGCGAGGCCCGCCTCGTGCCGGGGGATGCCCGACGTGGCGGTGATGGCCAGGGGCGTCATCGCGATGCCGGCGCCGAGGGTCACCAGGATCATCGGCACGAGCAGGTCGGCGGCGTAGGAGCCGCGGACCGGGATCACCGACAGCCAGGCGAGGCCGGCGCCGGACAGCAGCGGCCCGCCGATGAGCAGCGGCCGGACGCCGACGCGCTTGAGCAGGACCGGGCCCGCGTAGGCACCGGCGGTCATCGCGATCGCGCCCGGCAGGAAGGCGAGCCCCGCGGCGAGGGCGTCGTAGGCCAGGACGTTCTGCATGTACAGCGACAGGAAGAAGAAGTGCGCGATGACGGCGCAGCCGAGCCAGAACATGACGAGGTTGGCCACGGTGATGCCGCGTGCGGCGAACAGGCGCAGCGGCACGACCGGCGCCTGGGCGACCTTCGCCTCGTGCAGGACGAACCACGCGAGCAGCACCACGCCGGCGGCGAGCGGACCGTAGGTGACCGGGTCTGCCCAGCCGTGCGCCTGGCTGTTGACGGTGCCGTACACGACGGCGACAAGACCGACCGTGACCAGCAGCGATCCGAGCAGGTCGAGACGGCGTGGACCGGCGGCCGGCTCGGGGCGGCCCAGGGGCAGCACGCGCAGCGCGGCGACGACCGCGGCCAGGCCGATCGGGATGTTGACGAAGAGGATCCAGCGCCAGTTGATGAGATCGGTGAGCACGCCGCCGAGCAGGGATCCGATCGCGGCGCCGCCGCCGGAGACGGCGCTCCAGGCGGCCATCGCCCTGGCCCGCTTCGGCGCCTCCACGAAGGTGGTGGTGAGCAGGGTGAGGGTGGCCGGGGACAGGATGGCCCCGCCGAGGCCCTGCGCGCCGCGGGCGACGATGAGGGTGAGCTCGTCCTGGGCGAGGCCGCCGACGAGGCTCGCGGCGGTGAAGAGGACCAGGCCGGTGATGAACATGCGGCGCCGGCCGAAGAGGTCGGCGGCCCGGCCGCCGAGCAGCAGGAAGCCGGCGAAGGTCAGCGTGTAGGCGTTGACGACCCATTGCAGGCCGGAGTCGCTGAAGCCGAGGTCGGCCCGGATGGCGGGCAGCGCCACGTTGACGATCGACACGTCCAGCACCACCATCACCTGCCCGAGGCAGAGCAGCGACAGCACGGCCCAGTCGGGTCCCCGGCGCCCGGTCTCCCCCGTTGGAGCCTCGGTGCTTGCCATGATCACTCCCTGTGTTCCAGTTTTGGACTTACGAGTCTATTACGTTAGACCTACGGGTCTAGTAGGGCAAGCGCGGGTACAGCGCGGCTCCAGGACACCTGGAGCGGGGCGGTCCAACCTCGGGGCATGACCACCGTCGTGTTCGTCAACACGTTGCGGCTCACCGGCCCGGCCGAGGACCTCGAACGGATCTACGCCGACGTCGCCACGTTCTTCCGCGCCCAGCCGGGCCTGGTCCGCTACCAGCTCGTGCGCTCCACCACCGACCCGGGCGTCTACGTCAACATCGCCGAGTGGCGCGACCTCGCCGCCTTCCGCACCGCGACGTCGCAGGAGGCCTTCCGCACCGCGCTGCGCGTCTCCACCGTCTCGACCGGCGACCCGCACGTCTGCGAGGTCGTGTCCGCCGGCACCGGACCGTCGTGAGCCTGCGTGAGGTCGCGGACGGTGTTCACGCGTACGTGCAGGCAGACGGCGGCTGGTGCGTCAACAACGCCGGGGTCGTCCACGACGGCGGCGCCGCGCTGCTCGTCGACACCGCCGCCACCGAGTCCCGGGCCCTGGCACTGCGCGACGCGGTCCGGCGGCTCACCCCGACGCCGCCGGGCGTCGTCGTCAACACCCACCACCACGGCGACCACACCCTCGGCAACGCCGTCTTCGCCCCGCCCGCCACGGTCGTCGCCCACACCACCACCCGCCACGACATGGCCGCCCGGGGCACCGCGCTACGCCAGGTCTGGCCCGGCGTCGACTGGGGCGGACAACCCCTCGTGCTGCCGGAGCTCACGTTCACCGACCGGCTCACCATCCACATCGGACGGACCGAGGTGCGGCTGTGGCATCCCGGCCCGGCACACACCACCGGCGACGTCGTGGCGTGGCTGCCCGCGCAACGGGTCCTGTTCACCGGCGACGTGGTCATGCCGGGACACACCCCGTTCGTCCTGATGGGCTCCGTGCACGGCAGCCTGCACGCCGTCGCCGCCCTCGCCGCACTGGAGCCCGCGGTGGTCGTCGGCGGGCACGGCCCGGTCGCCGGCCCCGAGGCCCTCCACGCGACCACGGCGTACCTGCGCTGGCTCGACGACCTCGCCGGCCGTGGCCTCGCCGCCGGGCTGACCCCGCTGGAAGCGGCCCTGGAGACCGACCTCGGCGACCACGCCGGGTGGGGCGAGCCGGAGCGCCTCGTCGCCAACCTGCACCGCGCCTACGCCGAGCGGACCGGCGCACCGCCCGGCACCTACCTGCCGTCCGCCCCGGTGTTCACCGAGATGGAGCGCTGGCTGGGCGGCCCGCTGCCCTGCTCCGCCTAGCCAGCAGGATCCACCCGGTCGGCCGTTGACTTGGCGGCGCCGGGGCACAGACAGTCATCTCCTCCACTGTCTGGTGGGTCTCACGGGGGGACACAGCGCCATGACGACGCCTGTTCGCACGGCGATGGCAGCCGCGCTCGCCGGGCTGCTGCTCGCGGTGTCCGGGTGCGCCCTGCGACCCGCCGGCACCGACGCCGACCTGGTCGACGACTGGCGGCCGCTCGCGGCGCCGAAGGTCGAACTGCCCGCCGCCGGCGCATGCTTGACCGCCACGCCGCAGGGGCCGTTCGACCCGGGCTACACCGTGGCCACGCCGATCAGCTGCGACCGGTCCCACACCCTCGAGGTGGTGCTGATCGGCACCGTCGAGGGCAACGCCGCGCAGGCGTCCCAGCCGCCGGCCCCCGGCAGCGAAGCGTTCCAGGCGGCGTACACGGCCTGCGGCAAGGCGGTCACCGAATACGTCGGCGCCGACTGGCACACCGGCATGCTCACCATCGACGTGCGGCAGCCCAACGTCCGGGCGTGGCAGGGCGGACTGCGCTCCTACGTCTGCTCGGTGCTCTCGCTCAGCGACGCCTACGGTGAGACGCAGTACACCACCGGCACCCTGAGGGGAGCGCTCGCCGGCGCCGCGCCGCACGCCATGCGCTGCTTCAAGCTCACCGGCACCGCGGGGGCGGACGGCTGGTGGGACCGGCTCGACGCGCTGCGACCGGCCGACTGCGCCACCCCGCACGAGGGCGAGTTCGCCGGGACCACGCGGATCGATGCCGGCGCCGGCGGCAAACTGCCCGCCGTGGCACTGCTGGACAAGTGGGCCGGCGACCGCTGCTGGACGGTCGTGGCGAAGTTCGTCGGCCTCACCGAGGCCGCGCTCAACCGACGCGACGACATCGCCATGTCCTGGGACATCATGGACACGTTCCAGTGGGACGCCGGCGACCGGCACCTGCGCTGCTTCGCCCTGGTCCGCCCCGGCAAGCAGGTCCGCGCCTCGATGCGCGGCCTCGGCGCGAAGGGACTGCCGGTATGACATCGACCGCCCGGGTGGCGACCACCGCCGTGCTCGCCACCGTGCTCACCGGGGTGCTGCTCGCGGTTTCCGGCTGCACCCTGCGCCCCACCGACACCGACGGCGACCTGGTCGACGACTGGCGGCCGCTCGCGGCACCGGTGTTCGACCTGCCGGCGGTGGGCACCTGCCTGGACGGCACCGCGGCGACGACGACGTTCAACCCGCTGTCGGTGCGTGGCGGCGCCGTCCCGTGCGACCGCGAGCACACGTTCGAGGTGGTCCTGGTCGGCACCGTCGAAGGCAGCGCCGCGCAGCGGCCCGTCGCGCCGGAGGCGGACACCGAGGCGGGCCGCGAGGCGCTCCAGGCCGCGTACAAGACGTGCAGCACCGCCGTCGACGCGTACGTCGGCGCCGACTGGCACACCGGCCTGCTCGGCATCGAGGTGCGGATGCCGGCACGGGGATCGTGGGAGGGCGGCCTGCGCTCCTATCTGTGCACGGTCAACGGGCTCAGCGACCTCTACGGCCGGATCTCGATGACCACCGGGTCGCTCAAGGACTCGCTGGCCGGCGCCGCGCCGAAGGCGATCCGCTGCCTCGACGTCAACGGCGACAAGGGCTCCGACGGCTGGTGGAGCAACCTCAACGCGATGACCGCGATCGACTGCGCACAGCCGCACGAGGCCGAGTTCGTCGGCACCGTCCAGGTCGGCGTGGGCGTCGGCGGCGCCCTTCCCGACGAGGAACAGCTGAGGAAGTGGACGAGCGAGCGCTGCTGGCCCGTGGTGGCGAAGTTCATGGGCCTCACCGACGCCCAGCTGGACTCCCGCAGCGACATCGGCATCGGCTGGGACGGCTTCGACAAGGCGCAGTGGGACACCGGCGACCGCACCCAGCGCTGCGTCGCCCTGTTCTACCCGGGCAAGAAGGTCCGTGCCTCGATCAAGGGCTTGGGCAAGAAGGCCCTGCCGGTCTGATCACAGCCGCCGCGTGAACACCTCGACGGCGGCGAACGTCGTCGCCCACTCGGGCCACAGGCCCGCGGTGCCGTCCGGTTCCGCCCGCCGGCCGCGCAGGAGCTCGGCAAGGACGGCGGCGCGGAGTCCGGCGAGCAGGTCGAGCTGGTGGCGGTCCGTGGTCAGGCCGGCCAGCCGGTCGAGCTCCAACAGCAGCCGGGGTGTGCTGTCGGCGGTCACCCACAAGGGCGGGTCCTCGTCGAGCTCGCCTTCGACGGTGTAGGACACGGCCCGGTCGCCCTGCTCGGTGACCTCGCGCAGGGCCGCGATCCCCAGGCCGACGTCGCCGTCACGTTTCGTGATCGCGATGACAGCGAGCCGGTCGTGCTCCGGATCGACGGCGCCATCGCGGGTGCCGACCGTCGTCCAATACGTGGCGGTCAGTTCGTACCGGAGCCGCAGCGACCGGAGCATTCGCAGTTGTTCGTCGTCGAGCAGGCGCTCGCTCGTCAACGCCTCGATCGTGGTCATCGCGAGCATCGTGCACCACAGATCGGGCCACAGCGTTGCCCTGCCTTGTCGCTGACCGCCGACGTAGCCGTTGGTTTCGATCGGCGGCGCGTCCCGCACCACTCCCCAGGACCAGCCGCACGAATACAGCATGTCAGGGCGCCTGAGATCGTCCCCTGATGTGTTGCCGGAACCGATCGTCAGCTCGTCGAAGCGCTCGACGCCGCGCTGCAGCACCCTCACGATCTCAGGACCGTGCCGCTGACGCATGCGGTGTCCGGGTTCGGAGTCGATGGTGAACGTGTGCACGGTGAAGCTCCGGAGCAGGCCGACGAGCGCGGCGCTGAGCCGATCAGCGGCGAGGCGCTCGACCTGCTCGCACTCCATCTTCAGATCCGGGCGGGTCAGCTGACCGTAGAACACCCGGACGAAGCCGATCGCGGCAACCGCGAGACGGGCCGAGATGGCGAATGCCTCGCTCAGATCAAGGGTGCCCTGCCGACCCGTGAACAGGGGTGTGTCGTCCTCGGACCGGTACGCCAGCAGGTAATCCCGGAGCACCCTCATGAGTAGCTTCGCGGTCTCGACGGAGTCACCGAGGGCGACGAGCGCGTCTTCGGCCTCGCTGGAGGTCGCGCTGGGCCGGCCGAGTGCCAGGTCGGGGATCTCCTCGGCCGGTAGCAGGAGGCAGAGCAGCTGCTGGGCGTCGCTGATCGAGCTGCGCTCCTCCCCCGGACTCCACCGCCACGTACCGTCGCGGAACGATGCCTCGGCCACGGCCCGCCAGGTGCCGAGCAGGTGCTGCCGGGCGGTGCGGCCCAGCTCCGAGGAAGGCCCGTCGGTAACGCCGAGGACAGCGCCGAGGCCGGTGATCGTGTCGAGGACGGCGCGGGCGGTCCCGCCGGTCGGCGAGTCCTCGCCGACGTGCTCGGCCAAGGCGCCGGCGATCGCCTCGACGTCGGCACCGGGGATCAACGCGAGCTCACCGAGGCGGTGCACGGCCGCGGTGCGGGCGTCACCGGCGCCGGACCGCAGGGCATCGAGCGCGTCGTGCACGTCGTCGTCGGCCGCGCGGTCCGCGGGTGCGTGGTCGCCGACACTGCGGCGGACGGCGACGAGCCACTCCCTCGCCAGCAGCGCCGTCCCGGCGGCGATCGAGGCCTCGGCACGGGCGAGCCACCGAGCGGCCTGCGGCGGGTCGATGACGGCGACGGCGGTGAGCCGCTGCGCGTGCAGCAGCTCCGGGCGGTCCTGCCAGGCCGACGCGCGCACCGTGTACTGCTCCAGCAGCGCCGCGACCTGCTGCGGACGGGCCGGGCCGAACCGGCGGGACAGACCCGTCAGCAGCAGCGGACGGAGCGTCGGGTCGATGTCGTACAGGCCGTCGCCGAGCTCCCGGACGAGGGGCGACAGCAGCAGGTCGGCCTCCGCCTCGAACGGCACCGCGGCCGGCGGGTCGAGCAGGAAGTTGACCCGGATGAGGTGCAGCAGCCCGACGTCGACCGCGACCGGCACCGCGGCGTGGCAGGCGAGGTCGATCACCTCCCGGGGCAGGCTTCCGTACGCGGCGACGAGCCTGCGCGCGGCTGGCGGCGAGCCGCGCCACGCCCTCACAGCGGACGCTCCACGACGGGCGGGTGGCCGCGGAGCACGTCAACGGTCTGGTGCATGCCGGCGGCCGTCAGCGGCGCCATCGGTACGTGCCGGGCGACCTGCTCGGCGGTGGTGCCGCCCCACCGGTGCCGCTGGGCGGGGTTGAGCCACGCGACCGTCGCGGCCCGGCGCGTCAGGGTCTTCAGCAGCGCGACCGTGTCGAGGATCCGGGCCGGGCTGAGCGCGCCCCGGACCGCGCCCGCGTCGCTGACGACGGCGACGGCGGTCCGCGGGGTCATCGCCTCGAGGAACTCGGCGTACGGCAGCGGGACGGTGAGGTCCGCGTCGCTGTAGAGGCGGCCGTCGTGCAGCGGCGCGACCCGGTCGAGGACGGCGTCGACGGAAGCGTCGAACGGGTCGGGCAGCTCGGCCAGCAGTCCCGCCGCCCCGGCGTCGCCGGCCGTGTCGTGGAAGTACCCGACGAGCAGCGAGTCGAGGCGGCCTGCCCGGCGGATCGCCGCGACTATGTGGTCGACGTAGTCGTGGAACGGCGCCATCGAGCCACCCCGGTCCAGCAGCAGCACCAGGCTCGCCGTGTTGCGGCGCGGCGGCACCAGCACCGGCGGGGCCGCCAGCCCGGTCGCGGCGTACCGGGCGAGCGTCGCATCCGCGTCGAGCTCGGTCGCGGGGCCTTCGCGGCGGGCCCGGCGCAGCCGCCGCCAGGTCTGCGCGACCTGTCGCTCGGTGACCGGGAACTGCGGCAGCAGCACCAGCGTCGGGTCCCGGCCGGTCAGCAGCGGCAACGGCGGTAGGCCACCACCGCCGGGAGGCGCCGGCGCGGCCGGGCCGGGCAGCGGCTCCAGCCGCAACTCGCCGGGCTCACCCGGGACGCCTGCCTCGCGAGGAAGCGCGGCGGGCGCCGGCACGGCAGCCGGCACGGGCGTGGGGACGGCCGGCGCGAGCGGGACCTCCCACGTCGGCGCGCCGACGCCGGCGAACACGGCCCGGATCACGGTGGCCTCGTCCCGCGACGTGGCCCACAACGCCACACACAGCTCGCGCAGGCTGTCCTGCGACGCCCAGCCGATGCCCGCCGCGAGCGCGTCCCGCAGCGCGTCGCAGTCGTCGACGCCGATCGCCAGCCCGCGCCGCCGCAGCGCGGACAGCAGGTCGTGGACGAAGGCCGGAATCACCGTCGCGCCAGCCAGTCGGCGGCCCTCACCTGGTCGCCGCGTTGCTTGAACAGCGCGCCGCGGTGTGGCAGGTCCGCCACCTCCCGCGCCGTGGTGCCTTCCAGGTGCAGGTAGCCGACCCAGTCCAGCAGCTCGCTCAGCCCCGGCTTCCTGGCCAGGTCGAGCTGGTGCAGCTCGCGCAGCACGCGGATGCTCTCGGCGCGCAGGCTCGCGTCGGCGACGCCGTGCAGCGCCAGGATCTCGTCCAGTTCGCCGGCCGTGCGAGGGAATTCGACGTAATGGAAGATGCAGCGCCGCAGGAACGCCCCGGGCAGCGCCTTCTCCTCGTTGTTGGTGACGATGATGACCGGGCGCAGGTCGGGGCGCTCCGGCGGCACCTCGAAGTGCAGTCCCGGCACCTCGGGCACGTCGAAGGCGAGCTGGTCGAGCTCGCGCAGCAGGTCGTTGGGGAAGTCGAGGTCCGCCTTGTCGATCTCGTCGATGAGCACGACGGACCGGCGGCCCCGCATCGCGCGGGCGACCGCCAGTCCGAGCGGCGCCAGGGTGACGTAGCCGCCCGGCGGGGACGGTTGACTCAGCTGCGCGTCGTACAGGCGGCGGACCGCGTCGTACGTGTAGAGCAGGTCCGTGCCGCGGCTCGTCGACTTCACGTACGCGGCCTCCAGCGGCAGCCCGAGCGCGTAGGCGACGGCGTGCGCGAGGCGGGTCTTGCCGGAGCCCGGGTCGCCCTGCAGGAGCAGCGGCCGGCCGAGGGTGATCGCCAGGTTCACGGCGTCCTGCAGGTCCGCCGACGCCACGTACGGCTCCCGCCGCACCTCGACCGTCAGCGGCGGCGCGGCGTCCGGCGGCACGACTCCGGCCCGTTCGATGATGCGGGTCGCCGGCAGGTCGGCGTGCCGGTCGAAGCGCAGCGACGTGTCCAGGTGGCGGCGGCTCATCGTTCGGACTCCTCCTCGAGGTCGCGGCGCAACGCCGCCGGATCCTGGCGCAGCAGGCGGATCGCGTCCTGCAGCGCCTCGTACGTGAAACGGACGCTCAGCTCGGTCCCGTCGCTGGCCTCGTCGAGCAGCCGGTCGGTCCACACCGCGGCGAGCCGCGCCGGCCACCGCCGTGACGCGCACACGTCCCTGGCCCATGCGGCGATGTCCGCGGGCACGAACCGAGGGGGCGGCAGCGGCACCACGCCGGTCGGGTGCGGCACCTCGCCGGCGTACAGCAGCACCAGCCAGTGCTCGGGGCGCGGATACGCCGCGAGCACCTGCTCGTGGAACCGGGCGACGTGCATCGCCGGCGCGCCGTCGACCCGCACCGGGCACACGACCCCGACCCGGCGCAGCGTCGCCTCGTAGCGGCACGCGGACTTGACCGCCGCGTCGACGGCCGCGCTGACCGGGTCGAGGTTGATCCACTCCTTGCGTTCCAGCTCGCCGAGGTACGGCGGCAGCCAGTCGCACAAGCGGTGCACGACGACGGGGTCGGCGGTGCCCATCGCGAACGCCAGCACCCGGCGCTGGGAAGCGGCGGCTTTCGCCGCGAGGATCCCCGACTTGACCTCGTCGAGGTCGAAGTGCGCGGGATCGAGCAGTTGCCGCGCCGCGGGCGGTCCGGCGGTCGCGGAGTGGACCGGCACGGCGAGCCGGAACCTCCGCACCGCGTGCGCGATCGGCACCGCGTACAGCACGTTCGCCGACCGTGGCGGCCCACCGTTGCCGGCGCCCCGCTCCGGCACCTGTTCGACGAGGATTCCGACGACCGCGCCGTCGACGGTGACCGCGCTGCCGGAGTAGCCGCCGTACTGGCCGGCGTCCTCCCGCACGTGCAGCTGCAGCACCGACATCTCGTGCCCGCCGCTGTTGTCGATGAGGTGGTCCACGGCGGTCACGGTGCCGGTCAGCCGCGGGTCGTTGCCGCGCGGCCGGGCGGTCACGCACCACTCGCTGCTGGGCAGCACCTCGGCGAGCGGGGCGACCACGGGGAGCGACGAGACCAGCCACATCATCGCCACGTCGATCGTCGCGTCGACGTCGATGCGTTCGACCGCGACCGCGTGACCGGCCGCGGTCTCGAACGCGACGTCCTGCGCCGTCCGGCCCCGCACCACGTGCGCGGCGGTCGCCACGATCCGATCGGTGACGCAGAACCCGGCCCCGGCCATACGCCCGCGGACGACGACCCGGCCGTCGCTCATGACACGGAGATCCCTTTCGAAGACTCCGCTCAGCGTAGCCGTTCGATGCCTTTCGGTTGAGCCGACGTTCGGCGGTCCACCCCCTGCCCGTGCGGCCGATGCCGGCCGGGCTCAGGCCGCGTCGTGGGTGATGCGGCGGGTCGCGACGAGCCAGCCACCGTCCGGCGCGGGCACGAGCAGGTCCTCGCCGGTGGTGCTGTTGTGGATGACGGGCCGGCCGCCGAGCGGGGTCTCGACGTTGAACGCGGCGAACCGGGTCCGCAGCCTTTCCGGCACCGGGTCGGCGGTGAGCATGCCCAGCCAGTACCGGCGGACGACGGCGGAACCGGCGCGCTTCGCCACGGCGGCCCGCAGCGCCCCGGCGATCGCGGCCCGGCCGCGGCGCTGCGCCGGTGCCCCGCCCGCGAACGTCCGCCCGGACGGGGCCACCTGGGTGAAGACCGCGTCGCCGGTGAAGGTGGCCGCCCACGCGTCCACCTCACCGGCGTCCAGCAGGTGCAGCTGCCGCACGTAGAAGGACTCCAGCGTCACGGGGTCCAGCCGTCGTGGACGACGTACCGGCGGCGGACCAGGAACGCGTCGCCGGACGGGACGAGGACGTCGTCGACGGCGGTGCTCAGGTGCAGCGCCGACGGGCCGCCCGCGGGCGTCTCGATGACGAGCGCGTAGTACCGCGTCACCACCGTGCCATCGGGCCGCGGGTCGACGGCGAGCATGCCGAGCCAGTGCCGGCGGACCACGCCGCGGGCGGCGAGCGCGTCCGCTGCCTTGCGCAGGCGGCCGCCGATCTCGGCCCGGCCCCGGCGCGGCTCGGGGCGGCGGTCCTGGCCGAACTCGCCGTCCTCGGTGAACGTCGCCGCCCACTCCTGCGCCCGGCCCTCGTCGAGCAGCCGCATCTGCACCGCGTAGAACTGCTGAACCCGCTGGTAGAGCCCGGTGTCGACGGCGGTCGTCACGCGACCACCCCGCCGACGTGGCGAAGGGTCGCGAGGCTGTTGGCGCCGAGGGCCTCGCGCACGAAGGTCCGCGCGTCGGCGACCGTCTTCCCGGCGCCGAGGACCCGCTCGACGGCCTCGGGGCGCAGCACGACCCGGTGCTGGGACGTGGCCTTCACGACGCCGTCGCGCTCCTCGAAGGTCCACCGTCCCGTGTGGACACTCAACAGCGCGGGCGGCTGGGTCTGCTTGTACACGATGCGCAGGTCCGGCAGGCCGACCCGGATCGACTCGGTGGTGTGGCTGGACCCGTCCTTGGCGAGGGTTTCCATCTTGAGACGCTGCACCCCGGCGGGCTCCTCGGACAGCTCGACGCCGACCACGTGCGGCAGCCGCGACGGCCACTCCCGCGCGGCCCAGATGAAGGCGTGCGCGTCCGCGGCGGTACCGGCGAACTCCACGGCATCCTCGAAGGTGAAGTCGAGGTCGGGGTCGGTGCGTTCGGCCCCGGCGCGCAGCGCGGCGAGCTCGGCGCCGCTGTTGCGTTCGATCGCCTCCTCGATCCAGGCCAGCCCCGCCGGGTCGTCGCCGATCGCACTGTACGTGTGGGTGAGCCGCACCCTGCTGTGCCCGACGGCGGTCTCCGAGACGTGCCATTCGCCGCCCATCCCGGCGACCGGCGGCGTCGACACCTCCTGCCGGAACGTGATCCTGCGGGTCTGCGGGTCCAGGGTGCGCAGCGACGTCCACGCCTTCACCGCGCCGTTCGCGGTCGCCCACAGCTGCAGCCGCTCACGATGCGGCGCGACGGCGGAAACCACGGCGTGCACGGTCGGCGGGAAGAGCGCCGGCCACCCGGCGGCGTCGGCGAGCAGCGCGTAGACCCGGTCGGGCGGCGCGGCGACGGTGATCTCGTGTACCGCTTCCTGCGAAGCCATCGTCAGTCCTCGAATCCTAGTAGTTGCCGAGCCCGCCGCAGACATTCAGTGCCTGGGCGGTGATGGGGGCGGCGGCGGGCGTGACGAGGTAGCCGACGAGCGCGGCGACCTCCTCGGGCGTGGAGTACCGGCCGAGCGGGATCTTCGCCTGGAAGCGGTCGAGTACGTCGTCCTCGGTGGTCTGCCACGCGGCGGCGTAGCCGGCCCGGACCCGTTGCGCCATCGGGGTTTCGACGTAGCCGGGGCAGACCGCGTTGACGGTGACGCCGGTGCGGGCCAGCTCCAGGCCGAGGGCCTTGGTGAAGCCGATGACGCCGTGCTTGGACGCGGAGTACGGCGCGCCGAGCACCACGCCCTGCTTCCCACCGGTCGAGGCGATGTTGATGATCCGCCCGCCGGGACGCCCGTCGAGGCCGCCGCCGGTGAGCACCTCCCGGGTCACGTGGAACACGGCGGTGAGGTTGGTGGCGATGACGTCGTCCCACAGCTCGTCGCCGATGGTCGAGGTGACCCCGCCGCCGCTGCGGCCGGCGTTGTTGACGAGCACGTCGAGCGGGCCGAAGCGTTGCACGGCGCCGGCGACCAGGGTGCGGATCTGGCCGGTGTCGCGGACGTCGGCGGCCTGCCCGTCGACCTCCAGGCCCTCGTCGCGCAGCTCCTTCACGGTCAGGGCGACGGCGTCGGCGTCCCTGGCGCACAGGTAGACGGCCAGGCCGGCGCCGGCGAGCGTGCGGGCGACGGCCAGGCCGATCCCGCTGGTGGCCCCGGTGACCAGCGCGTGCCGGGGTGTTTCGGTCATTGCTCCTCCTTCAAGGCTTGCAGTCGGGCGACGAGCCCGGTGTCGTGGGTGCCGGCGCGGAACGACGCGTCGGCAAGGACGTCGCGCAGGAAGCCGGCGGTGGTGTGCACACCCGGCCCGGCGACCCGGAAGTCGGCCAGGGCCCGGCGGCTGCGGGCGATTGCGGTGGCGCGGTCCGGCGCCCACACGATGAGCTTCGCCAGCAGCGAGTCGTACGCCGACGGGACGCTGTAGCCGGGGTAGGCGTGCGTGTCGACCCGCACGAACGGGCCGCCGGGCGCGACGAACTCCTCCAGGCGGCCGGGTGCGGGCGCGAAGTCGCGGGCCGGGTCCTCGGCGTTGACCCGGCACTCGATCGCCACACCGCGCGCGGTGACGTCGGCCTGGGTGTAGCCGAGCGGCTCCCCCACGGCGATCCGCAGCTGCTCGGCGACCAGGTCGAGGCCGGTGACCGCCTCGGTGACCGGGTGCTCGACCTGGATGCGGCAGTTCCGGGCGGGCGCCCGCGTCGGTGGCGAGCAGCAGCACCGTCCGGCGGACCGCTTCCAGTACATCGGCGGACCCCTCGACGATCGTCATGCCGCCACCTGGTCCACGGGTGCGCCGAAGCGGCGGAAGCGGGCGTGCCGGCCGACGATGAGCCGTGGCGCGTTGAGGGGCAGCAGTGCGCGCAGTTCGGCGACGAGCGCGGCGCGCAGCAGCCGGGCCGCCTCGACGTGGTCGGTCGCCGCGCCGCCGGGCGGCTCGGGCACGATCCCGTCGACGACGCCGAGGCGCAGCAGGTCGGCGGCGCGCAGCCGCAGCGACCGGGCCGCCCGCGGCGCCTGGGCCGGGTCGTTCCACAGGATCGCCGCGCACCCCTCGGGGCTGATGACGGAGTAGACGCCGTTGGCCAGGACCAGGACCCGGTTCGCGAGGGCCAGGGCGAGCGCCCCGCCGCTGCCGCCCTCGCCGGTGACGACGGTGACGACGGGCACGGGCAGGCCGGCCATGAGCCGCAGGTTCTCGGCGATCGCGACCGCCTGCCCCTGCTCCTCCGCCTCCGGTCCCGGGTAGGCGCCGGGCGTGTCGACGAGGGTGATCACCGGCAGGCCGAGCTTCGCCGCGAGCCGCATCAGCCGGGCCGCCTTGCGGTATCCGGCGGGCGTCGGCATCCCGTACCGGCTGCGGGCGAGCTCCTTGGCGGTGTGTCCCTTCTGGTGGCCGATGACGACGACGGGGATCCCGTCGAGCCGGGCGAGGGCGCCGACGACGGCCGGGCACTCGCCGGAGATCCGGTCGCCGTGCAGCCGCTCGACGTCGGTGAAGATACGGTCGAGGTAGTCGGCGGTGCTGGGCCGGCCGATGTCGCGGGCGAGGCGCACCGTCTCCCACGCGTCGCGGTCCTCCAGACCGTCGGCGTCGCGGATGATGACGTCCTCGGCGGGCACCGGATGCGGAGCCGCCTCGCGACGGCTGCCGACGGCGACGACCCGGCCGAGCGTGTCCCGCAGCGCCGCCCTGGGCCGGACCGCGTCGACGAGGCCGTGCTCCAGGAGGAACTCGGCGGTCTGGAAGTCGGCGGGCAGCCGCCGCCCGATGGTCTGCTCGATGACCCGCGGCCCGGCGAACCCGAGCCTGGCGCCGGGTTCGGCGATCGTCACGTCGCACAGGGAGGCATAGGAGGCCGCGACGCCGCCGTACGTGGGGTCGGTGATGAGCGCGACGGTGAGGATGCCTGCCTCGTCGAGCTGGCCGATCGCCTGGCTGGTCTTCGCCATCTGCATGAGCGCGACGGCGCCCTCCTGCATCCGCGCCCCGCCGGACGCCGGGACGAGCAGCAGCGGGCAGCGCTGCGCGAGCGCGGCCTCCGCGGCGCGGGTCACGAGCTCACCGACGGCGGAGCCGAGGCTGCCGCCGAGGAACCGGAAGTCCATGACGGCCGCGACGACGGCGACACCGCCGATGCTGCCGCGCACACAGACGACGGCCTCGGCGAGCCCGGTCGCGGCGCGGGCCCGCTCGACCTTCGCGCCGTAGGCGTCGAACTCCAGTGGATCGGTGTCCACTGTGGCCATGTCGAGCGGCCGCACGCTGCCCGGGTCGAGGAGCTGGGCGATCCGCTCGTGGGCGGTCAGCCGGTGGTGGTGCCCGCACTCGGGGCACACGCCCAGATTGCGGGCCAGCCTCGGCTCGTACAGCGGGATCCGGCAGCCGGCGCAGAGGGCGAAACTCACCGCGCACCGGCCCTTGCCTGGTTGACCAGCCCGACGAACTCGTCAGGGGTGCGGGCCTGCACGACGGTGTCGTCGGCGAGCCGGACCCGGTAGTCGCGCTCGACCCGGCCGGCGAGCTCCAGCAGCGCGAGGGAGTCGTAGCCGAGGTCCTCGAACGGCACCGCACCGATGTCGCCGTCGAGGCTGCCGGTCTCGTCCTCACCGGCCACCTCGCGCAGAAGCTGACGGACCCCGTCCACGGTCAGTTCGTTGCTGCTCATGCTGCTGCTCCCTGTCGTTGCGATACGGGTCGGTGGGCTGCGGTCGGGCGGTGCAGGACGACGGCCGCGTTGAAGCCGCCGTAGCCGCGGGCGAGGACCAGGGCCGCGCGCAGGCGGGCCGGCCGGGCCTCGGTGACCAGGTCCAGGTCCGGATTCAGGCCGCCGCCCGGGGTGCCGACGTTGACGGTCGGCGGGACGACGCCGTCGCGCAGCGCCAGGGCCGCAGTGGCCACGTCGAGCGCGGCGCCGCCGGAGGCGAGCCGGCCGGTCATCGTCTTCGGCGCGGTCACCGGGACCCCGCGTGCGCCGAACACGGCGGTGAGCGCGTCCGCCTCGGCGCGGTCCAGGGCGGGCACCCCGGCGGCGTCGGCGAAGACCACGTCGATGTCGGCGGCGTCGGTACCGGCGTCGGCCAGCGCGACGTCGATCGCCCTGCGCAGCGTGCCGGGCCGGTCGGCACCCTGCGGCGGGTCGAACGTCGCGGCGTAGCCGGCGACGACCGCGACCGGCACAGCACCGCGGGCGGCCGCCGCCGCCGGGTCCTCGACGACGAGGATCGCGCCGCCCTCGCCGGGCACGTAGCCGGCGGCGTCGCGGTGGAACGGCCGGTACGCGGTCGCGGGGTCCTCACCGGTGGCGACCCGCCCGTTGGCGACCTGCGCGATCCAGCCCCACGGGCACAGGGCGCTGTCGACGCCGCCGGACAGCACGACCGGGATGCCTTTGCGGATGTGCCGCCGCGCCTGGGCGAGCGCGTCGAGGCCGCCGGCCTGTTCGGTGACGAGGACGCCGCTCGGGCCGCGCAGCCCGTGCCGGATCGAGATCTGCCCGGTGTTCACCGCATAGAACCACGCGAAGGACTGGTAGGCGCTGACGTGCTCGCCGCCCAGGCTCCAAAGCTTCGAAAGCTCCCGCTGGCCGAACTCGAAGCCGCCGGAGGCGCTGGCGGTGACCACGCCGGCCGAGTACGCGGGCAGCGCCGCGGGGTCGAGGCCGGCATCGGCGAGGGCGAGGTCGGCGGCGACGAGCGCGAGGCGGGTCATGTGGTCGGTCTGCGGCAGCAGCCGGCTCGGCAGGTGCCGGCGCGGTTCGAACCCACGGACCTCGCCGGCCAGGCGGGCCGGATACCGTTCGGGGTCGAACCGGGTGATCCGGCCGATGCCGCCGCGGCCTTCGAGGGTGGCCCGCCAGTACTCGTCGGTCCCGAACCCGTTGGGCGCGACGACACCGATCCCCGTGATGACGGCGGTCATGCCGTCGCCTCCGCTGCGCTCCAGCGCCGGCCTGACCCGACACTGCGCTCCAGGGCCCTCATGGTCTCACCAGCACCATGGCGCTCTGGAAGCCGCCGAAGCCGCTGCCGACGGACAGGACGGTGTCGGTGCGCTGTTCCCGTGCGTGCAGCGGCACGTAGTCCAGGTCGCATTCGGGGTCGGGTTCGTGCAGGTTCGCCGTCGGCGGGATGACGCCGTGCTCGATCGCGAGGGCGCTCGCGGCGATCTCGATGGAGCCGATCGCGCCGAGCGAGTGCCCGACCATCGACTTGATCGAGCTGACCGGGGTCCTGTACGCGTGCGCGCCGAGGCTCAGCTTCGCCGCGGCGGTCTCGTGCCGGTCGTTCTGCTTCGTGCCGGAGCCGTGGGCGTTGAGATAGTCCACGGCGGTCGGGTCGAGGCGGGCCTCGTCGAGCGCGACCCGGATCGCCTCGGCCATCTCGACCCCGTCGGGGCGCAGGCCGGTCATGTGGAAGGCGTTGGCGCGCCCGGCGAACCCCGCGATCTCGGCGTAGACCCGGGCGCCGCGGGCCCGTGCGGCGGTGAGCTCCTCCAGGACGAACACCGCCGAACCCTCACCGAGGACGAACCCGTCACGGCTGCGGTCGAACGGCCGCGAGGCGTGCTCGGGGTCGTCGTTGCGGGCGGTGGTTGCCTTGATGGCGTCGAAGCAGGCGACCGTGATCGGCGAGATCGGCGCGTCGGTGGCACCGGCCACGACGACGTCCGCGGACCCCTCGCGGATCAGGTCGGCGGCGTGGCCGAGGGCGTCGAGGCCGGACGTGCAGCCGGTCGACACGACCGCGGCGGGGCCTTCCGCGCCGGCCGCCCAGGCGACCTCGGCTGCGAGGGAGCTCGGCACCAGGTAGTCGTAGAGGTGCGGCACCGCGTAGCGCGGGTCGACGTGCCAGTGCCGGCCGGCGTCGCTGACCACCGCGTATTCGCGCTCCAGGCTGGTGGTCGCGCCGACGGCGCTGCCGATGACGGTCGCGGTCCGGCTCGGGTCGCGGGCGCCGAAGTCGAGGCCGCTGTCGGTGAGCGCCTCGCGGGCCGCGACGACGGCGAACTGCGCCGCCCGGTCCATCCGCCGGATCTCCTGCTGGGTCAGCCCGGCGGCCGCCGGGTCGAAGTCACACTCCGCGGCGACCCTGGAGCGGAACGCGCTCGCGTCGAACGCGGTGATGGTCCGGGTCGCGGTCCGCCCGCTGGTGAGCAGCGCCCAGAACGCCTTCGTGCCGACCCCGCCGGGAGCTACCACCCCGATGCCGGTGATCGCCACCCGGCGCCGGTCTCGCCTCGCATCTGCCATGCCACGACGCTGACAGTGCTCGATGGAGCGTCGCCCACGACCGAGCTGGAGACGGGCTCCAGGTGTTGTGTAGCACCGGTGCGGAGGCTGTCGGCAACGAGCGGCCCGCAGCGCCGCTCGCCGGGATCACAGGCGTCGGATCAGGCCGGCGCCGAAGTGAAGCGGAGGTGGCGGCAACAAGCAGGCCCGCAGCGGAGCGAGGAGCCGCACGTCGGGATCACAGGCGTCGGATCAGGCCAGCGCCGGAGCGAAGCGGAGGTGGCGGCATGAGTCTGGCAGGACGGGTGGCGGTGGTGACCGGGGGGACCCGGGGCCTCGGCAGGACGATCGCGGCGGCGTTGTCCGCGCACGGCGCGACGGTGGTGGTCGCGGCGCGGTCCGCGGAGCCGCCGGACGAGAAGGTGGACGTGACCGACCCGCACTCGGTGCGGGAGCTGTTCGACCGGGTCGAGGCGCGGCTGGGCCGCATCGACGTGGTCGTCGCCAACGCTGGGGTGAGCCGGCCCGGGCCGGTCGCGGGCCTGGCGCCGGACGCGTTCGCGGACGTGCTCACCACGAACGTGGCGGGCACGTTCCACACCGTGCAGGCCGCGGTCCCGGCGCTGCGACGGGCCGGTGGCGGGCGGATCCTGACGCTGTCGTCGGCCCTGGCGACGCGGGCGACGCCGGGAGCGGCGGCCTACAGCGCGTCGAAGGCGGCCGTCGAGGCGCTGACCCGCACGGCGGCGGTGGAGCTGGCGCCGCACGGGATCACGGTCAACTGCCTGTCGCCCGGGATCATCGCCGAGGGCATGGGCGAGCAGCTCATCGGCAACGCGGCGGTGTGGGCGAAGTACGGTCCCCGGCTCGCCTCGGGCCGACCCGGTCGCGGCGAGGAGGTCGCCGCGGTCGCGGTGTTCCTGGCCGGGGCGGCGGCCGGCTACGTCAACGGCAGCGTCGTGGACGTGCACGGCGGTCTGGACTGGTAGCGATCTGGACTGTACCGTCTAGTATGATCGGCGGGACGGGGAGGGTGATGCGCGTGGCTGGCACGACGACGGCGGCGCAGGTCACACTGCCCGAAAGCGCACCGAGAGGGCTGCCCGGCAAGCGCACCGCCATCATGCGGGCGGCGACCCGGATCTTCATCACCGCCGGCTATGAGCGCGCCAATCTCGACACGATCGCGGCCGAGGCGGGCGTGTCGAAGCAGACCATCTACAACCACTTCGGCGACAAGGAGCGGCTGTTCGTCGCGGTGGTCGACGAGGCGCGCACCGGCGCCGACCGGGACACCGAGCTCGACGAGTCGCTGCTGACCGACCCGGCCGCGCTGGAGGAGGACCTGTTGCGGCTCGGCCGGCAGTTCCTCGCCGCGACCCTCGACCCTGAGGTGTCGGCGTTGCGCCGGCTCATCATCGCCGAGGTGTCGCACCATCCGCAGTTGCACCGCTCGTGCGGCGCGGACGAGCCGCAGTCGGGGCCGAAGCTGCTGGGCTGGCTGATCCAGCGGGTCGCCGTGCTGACCGCCCAGGGCGTGCTGAGCGCCGACCGGCCGGACCGCGCGGCGGCGCATTTCGTGTCCCAGCTCACCTACGAGGGACAGCAGCGATCCAAATATGGCACGCTCCAGTTGTCCCCTTGGGAAATCGACGAGATCTGTGCGGACGCCACCGATCTTTTCCTGCGCGCTTATCGCGTTTCTCCTGCTCAATCACGTGCCAAAGGTCGCCGTTAGCGTCCGATTTCCTACCTTGACCGTAGTATTTGCCTGCGATAGTCTTCAATACAAGCGGTAACGCCGAATCAACGACCGCGCCCAATCCTGCAAAGAAGCAAGCGGCGAAGTCGGACCAAAATCCTATTAATCCGATAGGAGACATCGTGAAACTGGGAGTTCTTGGCCCGCTGCTGTTGTGCGCTGACGGAGCGATCCAGGTGCCGACCGCACCGAAACAACGTCAGCTGCTCGCGCTGCTGCTGCTCAATGCCAACCAGGTGGTGCCGGTGAGCCAGTGCATCGAGGAGCTGTGGGAATACAACCCACCCGCGAGCGCCGTGTCGACGCTGCACACGTACATCATGCAGCTGCGCCGCGCGCTGCGCCTCGGCAATGACAGCGAGCCCAAAATCGGCACCGGCTGCGCCGGGCGGCTCGTCACCCGCGACCGCGGTTACCTGTTCGTGTCCCGGCAGGGCGAGCTGGACGTCGACGCGTTCGAGGACCGGCTCCGCGAGAGCCGCCAGGCCCTCAGCGACGGCGACGACCCGGCCGCCGCGATGGCGCTGCGCGACGCCCTCGCGGTGTGGCGCGGCCCGGCGCTCGTCGACGTGCAGCCCGGGCCGGTGCTGCGCACATGGCTGGCCAGCCTCGAGGAGAGTCGCCTGTCCACCATCGAGCGCCGCATCGAGGTCGACCTGCGGCTCGGCCGGCACCAGGAGCTCATCGGCGAGCTCAGCGCGCTGGTCGAGCGGCACCCGGTCCACGAGAACCTGCACGCGCACCTGATGCTGGCGCTCTACCGCTCCGGCCGGCAGGTGCACGCGCTGGAGGTCTTCACCCGCCTGCGGACGGTCCTGTCCGACGAGCTGGGCCTGGAGCCCTCGCCGGCGCTGCGCCGCCTGCACCAGGCCGTGCTCTCCTTCGACCCGGCACTCGAAGCGCCGCCGGTGCACGTGCCGTCACGCTTCTCCATCGACCTCGACCTGGGTCGCATCCGCCGGGTGCTCAGCGAGCCGTGCCGGGTGTGACGACGTCCAGCCGCGGGACGGCCGCGAGCAGCTCCCGGGTATAGGGGTGGACGGGCGCGGCGAACACCGGCCCGACCGGTCCGTGCTCCACGATGACGCCGTCGCGCATGACGGCGACCCGGTCGCAGAGATGATGCACCACCCCGAGATCGTGCGAGATGAACAGCATCGCCACGCCCAGCTCCGCCCGCAGATCGGTCAGCAGATCCAGGACCTGCGCCTGGATCGACACGTCGAGGGCGGACACGGGCTCGTCGCAGACCAGCAGCGCCGGGCCGGGCGCCAGGGCGCGGGCGATCGCGACCCGCTGCCGCTGGCCGCCGGACAGCTCGATCGGCCGCCGGTCGAGCACCGCGGCGCCGAGCCCGACCTGGTCCAGGAGCTGCAGGACGCGGCGGCGCCGGTCGCGGCGCGGGTGGCCGATGACGCCGAGCGGCTCGGCGACGATGCGTTCCACCGGGTGCCGCGGGTCGAAGGAGCTCAGCGGATCCTGGAAGACGACGCCGATCCTGCGCCGCAGCGGCCGGCGGTCGCGCTCCCGCAGGGCGCTCCACGGGCGGCCCTCGAGGAGCACGTCGCCGCCGTCCGGGGCGAGCAGCCCGAGCGCGACCCGGGCGACCGTGCTCTTGCCCGACCCCGACTCGCCGACCAGGCCGAGGATCTCGCCTGGGTGCAACGTGAGCGAGACGTCCCGCACCGCCACGCGGGAGCCGAAGTGTTTCGTGAGGCCACGCGCTTCGAGCACCGGCTGCCGCTGTACCGATGCCGCACGGGCGACCCGAGGGGCCTGACCTCCTGACAGCCGGGTGCCCCGGGGGTGCGCGCCGGGGACCGCGGCGAGCAGCTGGCGGGTGTACGGGTGCTGCGGGTCGCCGAGGACCTGCGCGGTCGGCCCGGCCTCGACGACGACCCCGTCGCGCATCACCGCGGTGCGGTCCGCGAGCCCGGCGACGACGGCCAGGTCGTGGCTGATCAGCAGCAGCGCCGTGCCGGTCGCCTTGCGCTGGGCGAGCAGCGCGAGGATCTGCGCCTGGACGGTGACGTCGAGGGCGGTGGTCGGCTCGTCGGCGATGAGCAGCGACGGCCCGGCCGCGATCGCCGAGGCGATGAGGGCGCGCTGCCGCAGCCCGCCGGACAGCTCGTGCGGATGCTGTCGTGCCCGCTGCTCGGGCTCGGGGACACCGACCTCTGCGAGCAGTTCCAGCACTCTGGCGCGGCGGTCGTCGTGGTCGCCCAGGGCTTCGGCGATCTCGGCACCGACGGTGCGCAGCGGGTCGAGTGAGACGAGGGCGTCCTGCAGCACGAGCCCGATCTGCCGGCCGCGGACCGCCCGCCAGCCGCGGGGCCCGATGGTCAGCAGGTCGCGCCCGGCGAACTCCAGGCGACCGGCCTCGATGTCGCTTCCCGGCCCGGTGAGGCCGACGAGGGTGCGGGCGGTGACGCTCTTGCCGGACCCGGACTCCCCGACGATCGCGAGGCACTCCCCCTTCCCGACGGTGAAGGAGACGCCGCGGACGGCCTCGACCCGCCGCCGTCCACTGTGGAAGGTCACGCGGAGGTCCTCGACCCGCAGCAGTGTCATCGGACTCCTTCGAAACGGCGTTGCCAGCGGCGGCCGAGGACGGTCACGGCGACCACGGTGACGGTGATGGCCAGGCCCGGGAACACGCCGACCCACCAGGCGGTGGACAGGAAGTCGCGGCCGTCGGCGAGCATCGCGCCCCATTCGGGGGTCGGCTGGCGCGGGCCGAGGCCGAGGAAGCTCAGCGACGAGCCGATGATGATGGCGCTGCCGGTGCCGAGCGTCGCGAGGACCAGCACGGGGCCGAGCGAGTTCGGCAGCACGTGCCGCCAGACGAGGCCGGCGGGGCGCACGCCGATCGCGACGGCGCTGGTGACGTAGTCGGCCCGGCGCACCGACAGCGCCTGCCCGCGGATCATCCTGGCGTAGCCGGGGACGGCCGCGAACGCGATCGCGACGAGCTCGCTGACCGGCCCGGGCCCGAGGACCGCGATGACGAGCAGCGCGAGGAGGATCCCCGGCAGGGCGAGGAGCACGTCGACGGCGCGCATGAGGACCTCGTCGACGATCCGCCCGCCGAGCGCGGACAGCAGACCGAGCACCGTGCCCGCGACGACGGCGAGGAGGGTCGCGGCGATGCCGGTGACGAGCGAGATCCGGGCACCGTGCACGATGCGGGTGAACACGTCCCGGCCGAGCTGGTCGGTGCCGAGCCAGTGGGTGCCGTCGGGGGCGCGCAGGGCGATGATCGGGTCGACCTCGTCCGGTCCGGTGCGGGTGAGCAGGCCGGGTGCGAGGACGGCGAGGAGCAGCAGGGCCAGGACGATCCCGGCGGCGACGACCCCGGCGGTCGGCACCCTGGGGACCCGTCTCGTCGTGTCCACGATGGTCACGGCGATGCTCCCCGCAGCCGTGGGTCGATGACGCGGTACAGGCCGTCGACCGCCGTGCTGACGGCGACGAACACCACCGCGACGAACAGCACCATGGCGATGACGACCGGGAAGTCGCGGCTGCTGATCGCGGCCAGGGTGACCCGGCCGAGGCCGGGCCGGGCGAAGACGGTCTCGACGAGCACGGCGCCGCCGAGCAGGTGCCCGACGAGCCACCCGGACAGCGTGACCGCCGGGCTCAGCCCGTGCCGCAGCACGTGCCGGGCCCGCAGCGTGAACTCCGTGACGCCTCTGGCCCGCACCGACACGACGAACGGCTGCCGGAGCGCGCCCTCCATCCCGTCGCGCAGCACCTGGGTGAGGATCGCGCCGACGGGGACGGCGAGGGTCACGGCGGGCAGGATCAGCGCTGCCGGGCCCTGGTCGACGCCGACGGGCACAAGCCGCAGCCGGAACGCGAACACCGACAGCAGCAGCAGCCCGAGCCAGAAGCTCGGCGTGGACACCGCGACCAGCTCGGCCGCCTGCGCGATCCCGCGGGCGGCCCGCCACCGGCCGGCGGTGAGCGTGGCGACGAGCACCGCCCCGGCGAACGCGAGGACCGTCGCGGCGAGCGCGAGCTGCACCGTCGGCCACACCTGCTCGCCGATGATCGTGCTGACCGGCTGCTGCAGCTGGTACGACCGGCCGAGATCCCCGGTGGCGAGCCGGCCCAGGTAGCGCGCGTACCGCACCGGCAGCGGCAGATCGAGGCCCATCTCGTGCCGGATCAGGTCCATCGTCTGCGGCGTGGCCGGCGCGCTGCCCACCAGGGCGCGCGCCGGGTCACCGGGGATGAGCTCCATCGCGAGGAAGGTGACGGTGGCGGCGCCGACGAGCACGCCGATCCCGCCGGCGAGCCGGCGCAGCAGCCACCGCACCTGGCTCACTTCGCGCTCATTTGCTCAGCCAGGCATCGTAGAGCAGCGGGAACGACGCCGGGTCCGACCGCAGGCCGTGCACCTTCGTCGACGCGGCCAGCAGGTACGCGGGCACGTAGACGGGGAACGCGACGGCGTGCTCCTGCACCCACAGCTGGGTCCTGCTGTAGGCGTCCTTGCGCTTGGCGTCGTCGGCGGTCGCGGCGGCACCGTTGACCCACCCGTCGACCTCGGCGTTGTTGACCCACGAGATGTTCTGGCCGGTGAGCGGCTTGCTGGTGGAGGCGTAGAAGATGCGCAGCAGGTCAGGGTCGGCCCGGGTCCAGCTCTCGTCGAAGATGTCGTACTGGGCCTTCGCGACGAGCCCGAACAGCTCCGCGGTCTGCACGCTGGTCCGCACGACCTCGATCCCGATCTTCTTCTCCGCCGCCTGCACCGCCTGGGCGAACGTGCCGCGCTGCTGGACGGCGGCCTGCTGCTGGGTGTACGGCCAGGCCACCGCGAGCCGTTTGCCGTTCTTCGTCCGGTAGCCGTCGGCGTCGCGCGCGGTCCAGCCGGCGTCGTCGAGGAGCTTGTTCGCGGCGGCCTCGTCGTACTTGGTCCTCTGCTCCAGCGACGGCTCGTAGTACTTCGTGTTCGGCGACAGGAAGCTCCACGCCCGCCTGTACTGTCCGAAGTAGACACTCTTGACGAGCGTGTCGACATCGAGGGCCCGCTGGAAGGCGAGGCGGACCTTCTCGTCGTCGAACGGCGCCCGCGACGTGTTCGGGAACAGCGTGTAGACGGCCCCCTGCGCGTCGGTGCGGATCAGCTGCAGGCTCGTGTTCGCCTGGACGGCGGCGACGTTGGGCACCGGCACGGCGCTGATCCCCTGCACCTCACCGCTGGTGAGCGTGCCGAGCCGGGTCGCGCTCTCCGACAGGAACCGGATGACCACCTTCTCCAAGTGCGCGGGCCCGGCGTGCTTCGCGTTCGGCGGCGCCGACGGGTAGCTGGGGCTGCGCGTCAGCGTCACGTTCTGCTGCCGGGTGTGACTGGCGAACACGAACGGCCCCGACCCGACGACGTGCTCACACAACGCGCCCGCGTAGTCGGTGAACGCCTTCGGCGACTGGATCCCGAGGTACGCGGTACTGGCCGCCTGCAGGAACGGCTGGAACGGCGCGCTGAACCTCACCTCGGCCGTGTGCTCGTCGACGACGGTGGTGCCGGTGTACGGCCCGATCAGCGTGCTCGCGTACTGCGACTTGGTCTCCTTGGCCACGATCCGGTCGAAGTTCGCCTTCACCGCGGCCGCGTCGAACTTCGTCCCGTCGTGGAACGTCACGTCGGTGCGCAGGTCGAACGTGTACGTCCTCAGGTCGTCGGACACCTTCCACGACTTCGCCAGCCACGGCTTGAAGCTGCCGTCGGCGTCCTGCACCACGAGCGAGTCCACGACCCCGCGGGTGATGAACGCGGTCGCGTCGGCCAGGCTCACGTGCGGGTCGAGGCAGCTGGGCTCGGAGTCGATCGCGTAGTTGAACGTCCCACCGGCGACCGGCGCCCCTTCGTCCTTCGCCCCTTCCCCGGCCGCGGGCGTCGACCCGCACCCGGCGACGGCTAACAGTGCGAGCGCGGTAGCGGCGGCCGCCATGGTGCGGAGCTGTCTCATATCGGAAGGTCCTGTCGTCGACACCGGCATGGGGGATGTCGCCCAGCGTGATCGAGCCGGGTGGATCTTCCGCACAGTTTCGCTACAGCCTCGCTACAGCCCCGCTGGAGAACGCCGCCAGCCGCGGCCGTACCGGCGCTGCATCGACAACCGTCACGCTGCCTGGCGTGGACATTCTCCGCCGCATCGGCGCCTACCTGCTACGAGCCATCGTCGACCTCGGCTACGACATCAGCCCGGTCCCGCTCCCCCGCCGCGAAGACCGCGACAACGCACCGTGACCGCCGCGCCCGACCGGGCCGCGGCGCCCGTCCCGCCGGGCCACGCCCGGGTGGGCCCGTTCCGCCGGCGGCCGCGGCCGGCCACTCGACGGCCGGACCCTCGAAACGCGCGCCGAACGGGTGTTGACAACGTGCGGGCGCGGCGAAGACAGTCATGATCTCCACTGTTCGGTGGGTACACGGGGAGACTGACGATGATGACGCGGGTCCGGACAGCGGTCGCTGCCGTCCTTGCCGGTGCGGTGCTCGGGGTGTCCGGCTGCGACCGGAACGCCCCCGGCACCGACGGTGACCTGTTCGACGGCTGGCAGCCGCTGGCCGCGCCGGGGGCGGCGGAGCCGGGCACGGCCGTGCCGCGCGCCGGGATGTGCCTGGACAGCCCGACGAGGACACCGTTCGATCCGGGCTTCGTGCAGGCCACCCCGATCGAGTGCGAGCGCGGGCACGCGCTCGAGGTGGTGCTGGTCGGCACCGTCGACGGCAGCGCCGCGCAGGCGGACGAACCGCCGGCGGCGGGCAGCGAGGCGTTCCAGGCCGCGTACGCCGCGTGCAGCACGGCGGTCAGCGACTACGTGGGCGGCGACTGGCACACCGGCATGCTCGGCATCGACGTGCAGGTGCCGAACCGCGACCAGTGGCGGGAGGGCCGCCGGGCCTACGTCTGCACGGTCTTCACGTCGACCAACGCCATGGGCGTGATGTCCCTGACGTCCGCGTCGCTGAAGGGCTCACTGGCCGGGAACGCGCCGCAGGCGATCCGCTGCCTGGCCGTCAACGGCACCAAGGCCGCCGACGGCTGGTGGGACCGGGTCTACGCGCTGGCGCAGATCGACTGCGCGAAGCCGCACGGGGCCGAGTTCGTCGGCACCGTGCAGCTCGCCGCCGGCGGTGCCCTCCCCGCCGAGGAGGTCCTGGAGGACTGGTCGGTCGACCGCTGCAACGCCCTCATCGCCAAGTACCTGGGCATCACCGCCGACCGGTTCGAGGACCGGGCCGACATCGGGGTCTTCTGGGACGTCATGGACCAGAACCGTTGGAACTCCGGCGACCGGCACCGGCGCTGCTTCGCGCTGTTCTACCCGGGCAAGAACGTCCGCGCCTCCATCAAGGGGCTCGGCACCAAGGCTCTGCCGGTCTGACGGAGTGCCCCGGCGCCCGAGGAGGGCGCCGGGGCGACGACCGTCAGGAAGCGGGCTCGCCCGACGGGACGGCGATCTGCGCGCCGAGGGCGACCGGGACACCGAAGTTGGGGGTGCCGTCGGCGTTCCAGGTGAACTTCTGGGCGCGGGTGCTGCGGTTCATGTCGCAGCCGCCGCTGGCAGAGCTGTTGGCGTGGTAGACGATCCAGTCCTCGGTGCCGTCGGGCGACTTGAAGAAGCCGTTGTGGCCGGGGGCGTAGACCGAGTTGGCGTTGGAGCGCTGGAACACCGGGTTCGGGGACTTCACCCACGACGAGGAGCTCAGCGGGTCGCCGCCGTTGTAGGTGAGCATGCCGAGCTTGTAGTCCGGGGTCGAGCAGTGGCTGGCGGAGTAGACGATGAAGGTCTTGCCGTTGCGGGTGAGGACCTCGGCGCCCTCGTTGACGGCGCCGCCGACCGTCTCCCAGCTGTAGGTGGGCGTGGACAGGATGCGGCGGGTGCCGCTGGCCGTCCACGGGTTGCTCAGCGGGCGGATGAACATCGGCTGCGAGCCGTTGTAGAACGTGCCGAGCAGGTACAGCTGACCGTTGAGCTGCAGGATGCTCGGGTCGAGCTCCCACGTGTTGTCAGAAGCCGGGTCGAGCAGGTCGGCCTTGAACGTGTAGGGGCCCATCGGGTCGAGCCCGGCGCTTTCCAGCACGTGGATGCGCTGGGTGCCCAGGTTGTACGGCTCGGCGCCGGCCGTGTAGTAGAAGTACCACCGCTGACCGTTCGGGCCGTTGAGCAGGTGGAACTCGGGCGCCCACATGGTGCCCGCGCCGTTGGGCCGGGTCAGGTTGAAGATGACCGTCTCGGGCGCGGTGGCCAGGCCGCCGAGGGTGCGGCTCTTGCGCATCGTGATGGTGCGGTTCCACGTCGTGGATGCCAGGTAGTAGTAGCCGCTGTAGTAGGTGAGCCACGGGTCGGGGCCCTGCGGGTCGAGCGGGTTGGCGAACGTCCTGGTCGTCGTCGTGCCACCGTTGTACGACGGCAGCCGCCACACCTGGTTGGCCGCCGAGGAGCACGTCAGCTGGACCAGACCGGCGGACGCCGGGGTGACGCATTTGCCGGACTCGACGGCGACGATGTTGAACGTGTTCGTGACGCCGGAGACGGTGACCGTCTGCAGCCGGAACTGCTGGTTGGTCTGGCTGTTACAGGTGTACTGGATGATCGTCGCGTTGTCCGCGGTGGACCGCCCGGTCACGTCGACGCACGAGCCGGAGGTCAACGTGCTGATGGTGTAGGTGCCGGTCACGTTCGCCACCGGGACGAACGTGAAGTTCTGGCTCGTGGCGCCGTTGCAGCCGGCCAGGACGAGCTGCAGGACGTTGGTCGGCGCGCCGTTCGGGATGTTGGCGCACTGGCCGGTGGGCTGGCTGACGACGGTGCTGGTGAACGTGACCGGCGCGGCGGCGGCCGCCGTCGGCCAGTTCAGAATGGGAATGGTCACCGCGGCGAGCACGGCGAGCACAGTGGACCGGTGCAGCATGAGCGCTCCTTTCGGGGTCAAGGTCAGGTGCCGCTGGACGCGAAGCCGGCCACCTCGGCGGCCGTGAGGGCGCGGCTGTAGAGGCGGAGGCTGTCGACGGCGCCGGTGAGGTACGGGTCGGCGTACTGCGACCGCCCGACCCAGTTCTGCGTGGTGGAGCCGAGGCTGGCGGGGCTGAGCGTCATCCCGGTGTTGCGGGCGACCTCCGCGCCGTTGACGTAGAGCACGCCGAGACTGCCGTCGCGGGTGACCGCGACGTGTGTCCACGCCCCGGCCGGCAGCGCGGCGGGTGCGTCGATGCGCTGCTCGCCGCCGGCACCGGTCGCGGTGATGGCGAACCGGGCCGTGCCGGAGCCGGATCGGGCCACCAGGAACATGTTGACGCCGGTGCCGCTGCCGAAGTCGAAGACGCGGGCCCAGTTGGTGAGCGCGTCGACCCGCACCCACAGCGCGATCGAGAAGTTCGTGGCGCCGGCCAGGATTCCCGACGGCAGCGCCACGTATCCGCTGGTGCCGTTGAGGTTCACGGCGCTGCCGGTGCGGCCCGTCACGTAGGTGCCGTTGACGACCGTGGCGGTGCGCCCGCCGCCGGTGGCGTCGTTGCCGTTGCCGTCGAACAGGTAATGCGCGACGAACTGCGGCAGCGGCGGGTTGGTGTTGACCGACCAGTAGACGCTGTAGCGCTGGCCGTGCACCTTGTAGAACGGCTGGAGGGTGACCCCGCCCGCGGTGTACTGCAACGGGGTCGCCGTCGCGGTCAGCGTGGCGGGGTTGAGCACCGGCAGCGCCGAGAGGTTGTTCGTGCCGAACAGTCCGCCGAGGACGATCGGGCCGACCTTCACCGCCTGGACGCTGCTGTTGTCGTTCGTGGCCTCACGGTTCAGCGCCATCGGCAGGCTCACCTCGACGACGTCGCCGGACGCCCAGGTGCGGCTGATCGTGGCGAACGAACCCGGCGCGGGCGCGGCCTGCGCCGTCCCGTTGACCCGGACCGTCGCACCGCTGGCCCACGAAGGGATGCGGACCTTCATGGTGAACGTGCCGGAGCCGGTCACCGTCAGCCGGGTCGACGGCGTCTCCGGGAAGCCGGTCTCCTGGCGGACCGTGACGCCCCGCGCCGACCACGTCAGCACCGACGGGATGAACAGGCTCACGTACAGCGTGCTCGCACCGTCGTGGAAGTAGATGCTGTCGCCGAACTTGGTGCTGCTCTCCATGCCGGTGCCGTGGCAGCAGACGAAACTGTTGTAGTCGTTGCTGTAGGTCTTGATCCCACCGGCACGCAGCGGCACGTAGTAGCACTGGAAGCCGTGCGCGGAGTTCGGGTCCTGCGACGCCAGGATGTGGTTGTAGAGGGCCTTCTCGTAGTAGTCGAGGTAGTCCACTCTGGACGGGTCGGTGAAGAACAGCTGCCGGGTCAGCTTCAGCATGTTGTGCGTGTTGCAGCACTCGGCGGTCGTGTCGGACAGCTCGCTGGCGATGCGGTCCGGTGCCTTGAAGTATTCGCCGTTGGAGTTGCCGCCGATCGCGTAGCTGTGCCGGCGGGTCACGATGTCCCAGAAGTTGACCGCGATCGTGCGGTAGCGAACGGTCCCGGTCGCGTGGTATTCGCGGATCGCGCCGATGACCTTCGGGATCTGGGTGTTGGCGTGGTAGTTGTTCAGGGCGTCGGTGCCGGCGGCGAGGGGGTCGAAGACCTCGGCGTGGTCGAACTGCTGCGCCGCGGCGAGGTGCGCGGCGTTGCCGGTCAGCTGGTAGAGGTTGGTGAGGACCTCGTTCATGCCGCCGAACTCGGTGTCCAGCATGTTCTGGCGTTGAGTCTGGGTCAGCCGGTCGTTGCGGAACTTGACCCACGCCGCCATGCCGGTGAGGACGGTCAGCGCCTGGGCGTTGCCGGCCAGCAGGTGCATGTCCAGCAGCCCGGCGAAGAGCTTGTGCAGCGTGTAGTAGGGCGCCCACACGGCCTGCCGCGCCTCGACCCGGTCGATGAAACTTTCCGGGAACGCGCTGAGGTAGCCGGTGTTGTAGCCGGCGGTGACGGCGCGGGACTGGCACTGGGCGAGGACGGTGACGAGCTGGTCGCCCTTGGTCTTGAACGCGGTGTTGCCGGTGCTGGCGTACGCCTGGGCGAGCGCGGACAGGATGTGGCCGGTGGAGTGCCCGCGCAGCTCGGTGGTCGGTGACTCCCAGCCGCCGCACGGGGTGGCGGACGAGGCGAGGCCCACGTTGAGGCGGAACGTGTGCAGCAGCCGGTCGTTGTCCAGGAACAGCAGGTAGGACTGGATGCGGCCGGCGGCGGCGGTGAACGGGCTGGTGAGCAGCTGCACGGCGGTGAGCGGGAACGCGTAGGCCGAGACGCCGGTGTCGGGCCTTGCCGCGGCGGCTTCACCGGACAGCAGCAGCGGTGCGACGGCGGTGGCGGCGCCGGCGACGACGGTGGTCCGCAGCACGCTGCGGCGGCTCACCGGTGGTGAGGACATGGATTCCTCCCGAGGGTATGGGGTGTCGGCGGACCGTCCCTGGTGGACGGTCCGCTCATGTGAAGCCGTGCGTTATCCGCGCAGCGCGCCGGACATGAAGCCCTGGACGTAGCTGCGTTGCAGGACGAGGAAGAGCAGCAGGCAGGGCACCGCCATGAACGTGACGCCGGCCTCCAGGGCGGCGTAGTCGATGGCGCCGAACGAGGCGGTGCGCATGTTGACCACGGCGAGCATGACGGTGAACTTGCTCGTGGAGTTGAGCAGGATGAGCGGGGCGAAGAACTCGCTCCACGAGGTGAGGAACGCGAACAGCCCGACGGTGATCAGGCCGGGCCGCACCGCGTGGAGCATGATGCGGGTGAGCGCGCCGAAGCTGGTACACCCGTCGATGAGCGCGGACTCCTCCAGCTCTTTCGGGATCGCCTCGAACGCGTTGCGCATCATGAAGATCGAGAACGGCAGCTGGAACATGATGAGCACCAGGCTCAGCCCGATCAGGGAGTCCTGCAGGCCGATCCACTCCAGCAGCACGTACAGGGCGATGAGGATCGTCGCGTACGGCACCATCAGGATCGCGAGGGTGAGCAGGAACAACGCGTTCTTGCCGGGGAACGTGAACCGGCCGAAGGCGTAGCCGCCGAGGGTCGCCACCAGCAGCGTTCCGCCGACGGTGAGCGCACACACGGTGAGGCTGTTGACGACGTGTTCGACGCGGATGCCGTTGTCGGACGTGAAGAGCCGGCGGTAGTTCTCCAGCCCGAAGCCGGTCGGGGTGCGCACCGACGCCCAGGCGCTCCACAACAGCGGGAAGAGGAACAGGACGGCGAGCGCGGCGGCGCTGATCTTGCGCGACATCAGGACGGCTCCTACTACGATCGGCGGCGCAGCACGCCGAGCTGGATGGCGTTGAACACGATGAGCACGCCGAGCAGGGCCACCGAGATCGCCGCGGCCGAGCCGAGGTCCAGCTCGATGAACGCCTCCCGGTAGATGACCATGACCAGCGACGTGGTGCTGTTGTCGGGGCCGCCGCGGGTGAGGATCCAGAACTGGTCGAAGGCCAGCAACGAGCCGGTGATCATGAGCGTCAGCACCAGCGCGATGGTCGGCCGCATCAGCGGGACGGTGATCCGCCGGAAGATCTGGAAGCGGGTCGCGCCGTCCAGCCGGGCCGCCTCGTAGACGTCGAGCGGGATCGCCTGCAGGCCGGTGAGCAGGATGAGCATGTTGAACCCGGCGAAGCGCCACAGCACCAGCACGACCGCGGAGCCGAGCGCGGTGTTGGCGCTGCCGCTGGTCCAGGACACGTAGCCGTCGAGCAGCCCGACGCTTTCCAGGATCCTGTTCACCGGGCCGATCTCGTCGCTGAGCAGGCCGAGGAACAGCAGCGACGCGCTGGCGAAGCCGACCGCGGCGGGCAGGAAGAACGCGGTGCGCAGCAGCCCCACCCCGCGCCGGCGGTGCTGCACCATGAGGGCCAGGCCGAACGACAGCACGAACAGCAGGACGGTGACGACGACCGTGTACTTCAGGGTGAACCAGACGGCGCTGCGCAGCAGCTCGTCGTCGGCGAGGCCGGCGTAGTTCTCCGGGGCGTTGATCGTGGGCGCGCCGAGCAGCGGCCAGTGGTGCAGGGACATCCACACGACCAGCCCGAGCGGCACGACGAAGAACATGCCCACCACGAACGCGGTCGGCGCGGCATACAGGGCGCCGATCCACTGCTTGTTGCGTTTCCTTCGCGGCGGCGTCGACGGCAGGACCGTCGGTCGCGCTGGCGCCAGCAACGTCATCATCTTCTCCGGGACGGGGTGCCCGCCCTCTCGCGAAGGCGGGCCCGGTGAAAAAGCTACTTCTTCAGGGACGCGGTAAGGGCGGTGGCACCGTCACCGAGGGACTTCTGCGCGTCGCCGAACAGCGCGCCGCGGTACGCGGTGTTCCACGGGCTCTGCGGGTCGTTGTACGTGGCGTTGAAGTTCTTCGCGTACGGCGTCTTGCCCTTGCCCATCAGGTTGTTGATGGCGACGATCCGCGGATCGGCCGAGGAGTACTTGTTCGAGGCCAGGTCGGTGCGGGTCGGCACGCCCTTGCCCTTCGCCACGACCTCGACCTGCGCCTCGTCGCCGAGGGTCCAGGCCAGGAAGTCCCAGGCCTGGGCGGCGTTCTTGCTGGTGGCACCGATGCCGATCGAGTCGCCGCCGACGAACGTCGACTCGCCCCCGTTGATGCCGCTGATCGGCGCGATGCCGACCTTGAAGGTCGCCTTCTCCTCGATGATGCCGAGCCACGCGGACGGCGCCGGCGCGATGCCGATCTTGCCGCTCTGCAGCGCGCCGAGCCAGGTCGGGCCGGCCTCGTCCTTGGACGCGGGCGCGGCGACGCCCTCGTCGTAGAGCTTGCGGTAGAGGGCGAAGACGTCCGCCATCTCCTTGGAGTCGATGGTCGAGGCGGTGCCCTCGGCGTTCATCACGTCGCCGCCCGCGGCCCACACCGACGGCCACAGGGTGAAGACGTTGCAGCCGCCGCAGTTGCCGCCGAAGTAGGTGCCGTTGATGTCCCCGCCGAGCTTGTCGACGGCACGGGCGGCCGCGGCGAACTCGGTCAGCGACGTCGGCGGCTTCTCCGGGTCGAGGCCGGCCTTCGTGAACAGGTCCTTGTTGTACAGCATGACGGACATGTCGATGGTGTGCGGGACCGCGTAGTTCTTGCCCTTCCAGGTGCCGTTGCGCACGTGCGCGGGGGCGACCTTGTCCTTCATCGGCAGGGCGTTGAACTTGTCGGTGATGTCCAGCCACAGCCCCTGCGAGGCGTACTGCGGCGCGAACACCACGTCGGAGGCGAACAGGTCCGGCAGCGCCTTGGCACCGGCGGCCGAGGCGAGCTTCGCCGGGTACTCCTCGTTCGGGTACGCGGTGACCTCGACCTGGTTCTTGTGGGTGGCGTTGTATGCGGCGGCATATGCCTTCGACACGGACTCGGTGGCGGCGCGGGTCCACAGGGTGAGTTTGGCCCCGCTGTCCGCGGTCGCCGGCTCACCGGAGGCCGCCTTGTCATCGCCGCAGGCGGCGAGCGCCAGCAGCAGGGTGGCGGCGACGGTGCCGCTCAATAAACGCTTCAAGGTCGTTCCCTTCCTGGACACATTGTTTGTGAGCGCTATCAAATAGCAAGAGCGGAAGTGCTGTCGCGCACGACGAGGTCGGGGGCGGACCGGTGCTGACCGGTCTGCCGCACGCCCGCCGCGATCTGGGTGACGAGCAGGTGCATGCTGCGCCTGCCGAGCTCGGCGAAGTCCTGCCGGACGGTGGTGAGCGGAGGCTGCAGGTAGGGCGCCTCCGGCATGTCGTCGAACCCGACGATGCTGACCTCGCCCGGGACGGCGCGGCCGGTCTCGTGCATGGCGCGCAGCACGCCGATCGCCATCTGGTCGTTGCCGCAGAACACCGCGGTCACCGACGGGTCGGCGGCGAGCGCCCGGCCGGCCGCGTAGCCGGACCGGGCGCTCCAGTCGCCTGGTAGCGGGGTGGGCACCGGGAGCCCGGCGTCGGTGAGGGCGGCCTGCCAGCCGGCGAGCCGCTCGCGGGCCTCCGGCCATTCGGGTGGGCCGGCCACGTGATGGACGGTGCGGTGGCCGAGCGCGATCAGGTGCCGGGTGGCGAGGCCGGCACCCGCGGCGTTGTCGACGGCGACCATCGGCACCTCCGGCATGGCGTGCACGTCGATGCCCATGCCGACGATCGGCACGTGCGCCGGGACGTCGAGCAGGGAGCGGCCCAGGGCCGTCCACGCCGCGGCGACGGGAGCGAGGGTGATGATCCCCTCGACCGCCTGTTCCCGCAGCCGGCGGATCGCTTCGGAGACGGAGGGCACGTTGAGCTCCCGGGCGCTGGCGATGCTGACGAAGTAGCCCGCTTCCCGGGCCGCGCGTTCGATGGCGTGGACCATGAACGACGGCCCGAACAGCGTGGTGTCGAAGGTGACCAGGCCGACGGTCTGGGACCGGTTGGTGGCCAGGGTCCTGGCCGCGACATTGGGCTGGTAGTCCAGCGCCCGCATCGCGGCGAGGACCCTGGCACGGGTCTCGGACCGGACGCTCGGGTGGTCGTTGACCACCCGGGACACGGTCTGGTGGGACACCCCGGCGAGGTGGGCGACGTCCCGCATCGCCGGGGGCCTTCGAGCGGTGTGCATGTGCTACGGACCGAATGCTTTGACTTCGAGAAGCCCGACCGATCCGGCGCCGCTCTGCAGCAGCACCCGTAGCCTCGTGGTGCTCACCGGGGTGAACGTCACGTGGTTGTACTGGTTGAGCCCGACCGGATATCCGGAGGCCCCGGCGACGTCCACGTAGGCCGTGCCGTTCCAGTACTGCAGCTTCCACGAGGCAGGCACCCGCACCCCGCCGTTGTCGTCGAAGAAGTAGACGTCAGCCGAGTTCAGCGTCTGCGCACCCGACCAGGTCAGCAGGCCCCACTGTTCGCCGGTGTTGGGCCAGGTGCCCCAGCGCGGGTTGACGGTGTCGTTGGAGCTCGGTGGGTCGATGCCGTCGTTGAGCGCGGCGACGCTCTCCCAGGCCGAGGTGTACGACGCGGTCGGCGTGGCGCTGGTGGCGAGGTTGCCGCCGGTCGGTGGTGGCACCGTGCCGCCCCGGTTGTAGACCTTCACCTCGGTCAGGCCGGTCTTGAAGCCCGACGCGTGGGTGACCTGCACCCGCAGCCTCGTGGTGCTGACTCCGGTGAAGTTGACGACGTTGTAGTTCGCCCGTGGCGTGCCCGGCGTCTTCACCGCTCCCGCCACGTTCACCCAGGCGCTGCCGTTGTAGTACTGGATCTGGTACGAGCTGGGCTGCCGGTACCGGTTGGTGGCCCGGTCGTTGCGGAACCACAGCCGCACCTCGTCGACGGAGCGTGCCTGCCCGAGGTTGAGCTCCAGCCAGTCCGTGGCGTTCGGCGAGCCGTAGGTGCCCCACAGCGGTTCGTTGATGGGGAAGCCGTCGACCGCGTTCGCGCCGGCCGTGCCGCTCGCCGTGTACGACGCGGAGGTCGCCACGCCCTGGGCGTAGTTGGGCAGGGTCGAGGTCAGGTCGACGCCGGCCTTGTTGAACATGTCGACCAGCTGGGTGCTGCTCTGGCTCACCTGGGCCGGCGACTGCAGGCCCGAGTACGCCGCGCTGAAGTTGACGGTCGCGCCGCCGCCGGCCGGGAAGGTGACCGCGCCGGTGCTCGGGTTCCAGACCAGGCGGACCAGCTTGTCCACGGTCGCCACGCGGGTGCCGTTGACGAAGATGGAGTAGCCCTGCGGGATGCCGCTGTACTTGACGACGCCGTCGGCCGGGTCGTCCCACACGACACTGAGGTCGGCGTTGCGGTAGCGCAGGTTGTTGGCCGCGAAGTTGGGCCAGCCGATGTTCAGCGGGCTCAGCTCGACCTGGTTGTCGTTGCGCGGCCGCAGGCCCATCACGTCCTCGATGACGGTCCAGTTGCTGCTGCCGAGGATGTTGTGGTGGATCCAGGACCGGTAGTCGATGTTCTTGGTCGAGGCGTTCCAGTCGGCCCAGAACTCGTTGGCGTCCGGCCACTGCGTGTTGCCGCCGATGTACTGCGCCCAGGCGTTCCAGTACAGCAGCTTCTTGTAGTCATCGGTGGACATCCACTGGTTCGGGTAGTTGCGCAGCACCGAGGAGTACAGGCGGAACTGCACCGTGGAGTTGATGGTGGAGAAGTTGTTGCTGCCCGGCTGGCCCGCCGCGGCGGCGGCCGCCTTGTCCTTCTGGTTGGCCGTGAAGAACGGGAAGACCGGGTATTCGGCGGGGTCGGCGAACAGCCGCAGCGCCTGCTTGTACTCGTCCGTGTTCGGCATCGCGCCCACCGAGTACGGGTAGTAGTTGTTGATCTCCTTCCACGGCACGAGGGTGTTGGTGGCGACGTGCCGGTGCTCGATGAGCTTGTTGGTGGAGTCCCACAGCGTCGAGACGATCGCGTTGCGGATGCGGTCGGCGATCGCCTGCATCTCCGCGGCCTTCGTGGTGTTGCCGATCGCCGTGTACGCCTGGACCGCGGCGAGCGCTCCACTGTAGACGTACGCGGACTCGGCCCGGTCCATGTTGCCGGAGCGCCAGTGGAAGGACACCGCGTCGGCGTCGTTGCCGGTGAGCGCGCCCCAGTCGTATTCGATGAGGCCGTTGTTGTTGTGGTCGTAGAAGGACAGCTGGCCCTTCACGTCGCCCTCGGCGTACTTCGCGAGGTTGCCGGCGATCGCGGGCTGCCCGCCGTGGATCTGGTAGCTGCGCCAGGCGGCCTCGGCGATGTACTGCGTGTAGCTGTTGGACCAGTTCTCCGGGTCGCCGGGGTTGTCCATGAACCGGCCGCCCTTGGACGTCTGTCCCACCGACAGCCACGGGCCGTAGGAGAAGGCGGCGTTGCGCAGATACTTGAGGTCGTCGATGTGCATCGGCTGGGTCAGCGCGATCGCGTTGTTGTAGCCCAGCGCGCCCTCGACCGACACCGGGAACTGGAAGTCCTGCCCGGGGATGTCGACGTCGAGGTAGTTGAAGCGCATCAGCCACCAGCGGTAGTAGATGTTCTTCTTGATGGCCGGCTCGGGGACGTCCAGGTAGGGCACGTTCACGGCCCACCAGCGGTTGTACTCCCGCACGTGGGTGGAGAACGCGGTCGTCGCACTGTAGCCCTTGTAGGCGTTGTACTCCGTCAGCGAGTCCGGGATCTCGTTGGCGACGAAGCCGAGCAGCACCTTCGTCGTGACGGTGGCGCCGGCCGCGATGGTCACCGACCGGTTGAGCCCGCCGCTGGTGGCGGTGAACCCGTCGGCGGACAGCCGCGGGTAGAGGGTGGTGAGCGCGTTCTTCACGCCCACCTGGCCGGTGAGCTCGTCGCCGCTGCCGGAGGTGGCGTACGGCGAGGTCACCCGGAGCGCGATCGTCTGCGAGGCGGTGCCGGTGTTGGTGATGGCGAGGTTGTCGACCGCGACGTTGTTCTGGGTGATGAACTTCGTCTGGTTGATCCGCAGGGATCCGTTGGTGTGCACGCTCTTCCAGTGGCTCGGCGCCTGCCACCGCTGCGCGACCTGCTCGCTCCAGGTGCCGGTGCCGGCCGTGACGGTGAACGCGCCCTGGCCGTTGATGCTCTCCCAGTACGCGACGTCACCGCCGAACCCGAGGGTGGACGGGGTGTGCGTCTTCATGAACACGCCCCGGCCGCGGGTCATCAGCCAGGTGCCGGCGGGGTCGTTGCCGGGCCGTGCGAGGAGCCGGTCCATCCAGTAGTCGGTGCCGCCGCTCTCCGCGTCGAAGATGGCCTGCATCGTGTTGCCGGTGCTCATCGCGACCGGCGGCGCGGGCACGGCCGGCCCGCCGAACGTGGGGTAGCCGATGGTCTGTGCCGCGGACGCCGGTAGGGCGGCCAGGGTCGCGGCACCGACGGAGCCGGTCAGGACGGTCGTCAACGCGAGTGCCAGCCTGAATTTCCAGCGGGGGTGTGGCATCGCGTCACCTCCTTCTTCGGGTGGTGGGTGGTGGTGGGTTCACGCAGTTGCGACGGGCAGCCAGATCCGCATCGTGGACGGGCCGCGCCGGGCCCAGCGGTGGTAGGGCACGAGCGGGACCACGATCGGATCGGAACCTTGTGGGGTGTCGGAGCGGCTCTGGAACGGCCAGTCGTGCTCGACGGGCCGGATCACCCGCCCCTTCACGGCGGTGGCCTCGGGCGCGACGGACGTGTCGACCTGCAGGTCGTCGAGGGTGACGCCGTCCTCCTGGTCGACGGACTCGACGCACATGACGACCGGGCCGACCTCGACGGCGGCGCAGCCGCGGACCGCGTCGACGCGCGGGTCGGGGAACGTCCAGCGGGGCTTCACCGGCAGCTCCAGCCGCGCCGGCGCGTCCGAGGTCCGGGTCCTTTCGGTGTCGTGCGCCCAGGCGGGCACCCGCACCGTCACGGTGCACGGCCGCTCGGCGGTGACCACGACGGCGCCGCCGGCGGGGTAGTCGGTGTCGACCGTCAGCGTCTGCCCGGCCGCCTCGACGGTCATCGGCATGTACTGGTGCAGCTGGACCCCCCTGTCGTCCTCGGCGACCAGGTAGGTGCCGAGGGACGCCACGAGCCGGGCGACGTTGTTGAGGCAGCAGGACACCTCGAACCACGGCGCCCTGGGACCACCGCCGAAGCGCAGCTGCTCGCGGTCCGCCGGCACCGCCTCGGTGAGGGTCCGCTGGTGCAGGGTGTTGGCGTAGAAGAAGGCCTGCCCGTCGTCGGCGACCGCGGTGGCGATCACGTTGTGCAGCACCCGGTCGACGATGTCGCCGTACCGCAGGTCGCCGGTGGCCAGCAGCAGCCGGTGGGCGAGCATGACGGTGGCGACGCCGGCGCACGTCTCGGAGTAGGCGCGGTCCGGCGGCAGCACGAAGTCGTCGCCGAACGACTCGTCGAGGTGCCTCGATCCCATGCCGCCGGTGATGTACGTGCGGCGGGCGAGGGTCCGGTCGAACTGCCGGACGATGGTGGCGAGCAGTGCGTCGTCCCCGGTCTCGACGGCCACGTCGGTGGCGCCGGCGGCGAGGTACAGCGCACGGACCGCGTGCCCGTGGAAGACCTCGCCGTCCCGCACGGGCACGGCGTCCTGGAAGTACCGCCACCCGAACTCGTGCTCGGGCAGGCTGCGGTGCCCGCGCCGCTGCACGAAGCGGGCGGCCTGGTCGAGGTAGCGCTGCTCGCCGGTGACCCGGAACAGCTCGACCAGCGCCGTTTCGATCTCCGGGTGGCCGCATACCCCCGCGTCCGTCTCCGCGAAGGCGGTGCAGACGTGGTCGGCGGCGCGGCGGGCCACGTCCAGCAGCCCCGGGGCCCGGCCGGTCCGGGCCGCGGCGACGCCCGCCTGGATGAGGTGGCCGGCGCAGTACAGCTCGTGGCCGAAGTTCAGATCGCTGTAACGCTCCGGCTGACCGGGCCGCCCGAACGCGGTGTGCAGGTAGCCGTCGGGCGCCTGCGTCTTCGCGATGCGCTCGGTGAGCTCGGCCAGCTGTGCGTCGTAGTTCGTGCCGCCGGGACGCGCGGACTCCCAGCACATCGCCTCGACGTGCTTGTACACCTCGGAGTCGGAGAACTCCCGGCCCCGGCGGCGCACCGTCCCGGTGCCGGTGGTGGCGAAGTTCTCCGTCCAGCCGAGGCGGTCCAGCCAGGTGCGGCAGTGCTGGATCGTCGCGGTGCCGTTCACCGCCTGCCGCTGCGCCCAGAACCCGCCGGTGATGCGGACCCGCCGCGGGTCGACCGGCCGCAGCGCCCCACGGGAAGGGAGCACCGGCCCTCCACTGGCCACCGTCACGTGGCACCGCCTTCCTCTCGAAAACCTTTTCGGAAGGATGGCAGCACTGCACCGCCGTGTCAACGGTCGATTTGTGTGCGCTCACTTCAGGATCCGACCTGCATGTGACCTTGTGACAGTTGTGACACGCAACTGAGCATGTGTATGCTCGCCGAAAAGTTTTCGGTATCTTTCAGAAAGGCCGCTGGTGAGCAGGAAACGCGCGCAGGTCACCCTCACGGATGTCGCCAAGCTCGCCGGCGTCTCGGTCGCGACCGCCTCCAAGGCGCTCAACGCCCGCGACGAGGTGGCGCCCGCGACGCGGCGCCGGGTGCAGCAGGCCGCGGAGGAGCTGTCCTTCCAGCCCAACGTCCTCGCCCGCGGCCTGATCTCGGGCAACACCCGCACCATCGGCCTGCTCACCGACGAGCTGTCGGCCGCCCGCTTCGCGATCCCGGTCCTCCTCGGCGCGGAGAACGCGCTGGGCAACGAGCAGATGAGCGTCCTGCTCTGCGACGCCCGCGGCGACTCGATCCGCCGCCAGCACTACATCCGCACCCTGCTCGCCCGCCAGGTCGACGGCTTCATCATCCTCGGCGACGCCAACGACCTGCGCCCGTCGCTGACCCGCAGCATCCCGGTGCCGGTGGTGTACGCCTACTGCGAGTCCGACGATCCCGCCGACCTGTCCGTGGTGGCCGACGACGCCGGCGGCGCGCACCTGGCTGCGGAGCACCTCGTGTCGCTGGGCCGGCGGCGCATCGCCCACATCACCGGCGACCACGGATACCGCGCCGCCCGCGACCGCGCCCTCGCCTTCGCCGCGGGGCTGTCGTCGGCGGGCCTCGGACTGGTCGGCGAGCCACTGTTCGGACAGTGGTCCCAGCGCTGGGGCCGGCACGCGACGACCCGCCTGCTCGCCTCCCACCCCGACATCGACGCCATCTTCTGCGGCAACGACCAGATCGCCTCCGGCGTCACCGAGGCGCTGCGCGACCTGGGCCGCACCTGCCCCGACGACGTGGCCGTGGTCGGCTACGACAACTGGGAGGTCTTCGCCACCGAGTGCCGCCCGCCACTGACCACAGTGGACCTCAACCTCGAGCAGCTCGGCGCGACCGCCGTCCGCCATCTGTTCGCCGCCCTCGACGGCGACCAGCACTCGGGCGTCGTCCGCCAGCCCGGCCGCCTCGTCGTCCGCGAGTCCACCGGCGTCGCCCCGGCGAGCCGTTAGCCTTCCGGTTGACGGCCGGCAGGGGCGTCAGCCCCTCCGGTTGACGGCCGCCTCGACGATGCTCAGGGCCTCCCCCGCCCCGATGCCGAGGCTCGCGACCACGGCCGCGTAGTCCTCGGCGGCACGGCGGGCCCGTTCGCGGGTCTGCTCGCCGGCCGCCGACACGAACGACCCGGCCCGGCCACGCGTCTCGATCAGCCCCGCCTCCTCCAGCTCCCGGTAGGTCCTGGCGACCGTGTTCGCGGCGAGGCCGAGCTCCGTGGCCAGGCCGCGGATCGTCGGCAGCTTCAGGCCCACCGGCATCGTCCGGTCCCGGATCCGCTCCGCGAACTGGACCCGCAGCTGCTCGAACGGCGGCACGGACGAGGTCGCGTCGATGACGAACATCCCCCGATCATCGCCGGTGCCGCCGCCGGGACGAGCGCCGGGGGGCCGCCGGAGGTTGCCCGCCACGGCGGTGAGACTCATCTCAGCGTCACGATCGCCGCCGGGGCAGTTGCACGGCGGTCCGGTTGGGTAGCGTCACGAAGCGATGAGGCAGCGGCTGGTGGATGCGGTTTCGCGCGTCCCGCCGCACTGGCGGTATGCGCTGCTGGTGTTCGCGGTGGCGAGAGTCGTGCTCAGCCTGCTCGGCGTCCTGGTGCGGCGGGCGCTGGAAGGTGCCGGGGCCGGGCCGCCGGAGGCCGAGCGGCAGATGCTGCAGGACCAGGCGGCGGTGTCGGAGCACGTCTGGTATTCGATGTGGTTCGCCTGGGACGCGTTCCAGTACCACAACCTCGCCGAGCTGCCGTGGCTCAGCTGGGCGCACACCGGCTTCCCGCTGCTGTACCCGGTGCTGGGCAAGGCGGTCGCGACCGTCACCGGCGGCGACACCCCACTGGCGATGACGCTGGTCAGCTCGGCGGCCTACGTCGTCCTGCTGTCCTATGTGTACAGATGGACCCTGGTCATCGGCAAGGACCCCGAGGACCACGGGACCGCCCGGCGGGCCTGCCGCTTCCTGGCGCTGATGCCGGCCGCGTTCCTCTTCCAGGCACCGCTGACCGAGTCGCTGTTCCTGTGCCTGACCGTGGCGGCGTTCTACCACGCGGAGCGCGGGCAGTGGCTGCTGGCGAGCGGCATCGGCTACTTCGCCGCGATGAGCCGGTCCGTCGGCTTCCTGATCGTCATCCCACTGGCGATGCTGGCGTTGCGGGACCGGAAGCCGAGGTCGCTGGCGCTGCTGCTGGTGCCCGCCGGCTGGCTGACGTTCATGGCCTACAGCTACTGGAAGGTCGGCGACTGGTTCGACTATCAGAACGAGCAGCGCCGCGGCTGGCAGATCGAGCCGCAGAACCCGCTGCACACCGTCTGGCAGACCCTGAACGACGTCGAGGCGCCGCTGATCGACCGGACGCGGCTGTGGATCGCCCTCGCCGTGGTGGCGCTCACCCTCGTCGGCGTGGCCGGCCCGTGGCGGCTGCATCCGGCGTACGCCGTCTACACCGTGCTGCTCGTCCTCGCCTCGATGACGATCGGCGAGGTGGTGTACCGGAGTCTGCTGCGCTACCTCCTCATCGCGTTTCCGCTCGCCGTCCTGCTGGCCAGATGGACCGCGCGCCGGGAGGCCGAGACGGCCGTCGCGCCCGCGCTCGCGTGCGCCCAGGGCGTCCTGTTCGCGCTGTGGATCATGTACTGGACGCACACCATCATCTGAGGATCACGCCCGGGGAGTCACCCGACGAACGGCCGCACCCGTGGATGACGGTTCAGCTGTTGAAAGCCCCGAATGTGCCGACCTTCTGCGCGAAGAGGGCCGTCACGATGAGGGCGGTCTCGTCGTACCCGAGGATGAGCACGGCATCGGGGACACCGGTCCGGACACGGGTGGCGAGGCCGCTGAAGTCCTCGACCGTGGTCTGGTAGGTCACGAGGTCGACGCCGCTCTCCGGCATCCCGGCCGCGATCAGGTTCGCCTTCACGTTCTTCTGCAGGCCCAGCCCGTAGGCGTCCTCGCGGGCGAGGATCATCACCTTGTGCGGGCCGTCGCGCATGATCACGTCGGTGAGGGCGCGGGCCTGCAGGTGGTCGGGCGGTGCGGTGCGGAAGAACAGGCCGTTGTCCGCGACGGCGCTGAGTTCGTCCGATGTGGACGACGGGGAGATGAGGATCCGGCCGGCGGCGGCGATCTTCGGGATGACCGACTTCGTCACGCTGGAGGAGGACGCGCCGATGATGACCTGCACGCCCAGGCCGATGAACCGGTCCACGGTCGCGGCGGCGATGGTGGCGTCGGTGCCGTCGTCGCCGTCGACCCACTCGACGGGCTGCCCCAGCACGCCGCCGGCGGCGTTGACGTCCGCGACGGCGAGCTTGGCGGCGGCGAAGCGGGGCGGGCTGCGGTACGCGAGCCGCCCGGTGTGCGGCATGAGCCCGCCGATCTTCAGCGCGGGCGGCTTCTTCGCGCCGCCGGTGAAGTTGGGGTAGGCGGTGAACGGCGGGGCGGGCGCGGTGGAGGCGAGCGACTCGTCGCCGGCGCCGATGTACTCCGTCATGTTGCTGTTGATCATGTTGTCGCGGTCGAAGTGCAGCGTGCCGTAGGACGCCGAGGAGGGCTCACCGGTGTCGCTGAGACCGCTGCGGCGCATCGACACGCCGCGATACGCGAAGTCCTTGCCGGCCTTGGCCAGGTTCAGGCAGGCGGCGGGGGTGTCGCAGATCGTACCGGAGGTCGAGGCGCCCACGATGTACTTCGCCACCGTCAGCGGCTGGGTGGTGCGTGCCGACTCGGCGGCGAGGGCGGCGAGCATGACCGCGTCGTACGCCTCGGCGGCGTAGCCGTAGTCCACCAGCGACGGGTCCACCCCGCGCAGCCGCTGCTGGAACGACTCGGGCAGCGCGAGCAGCGGCGTGGTGCCGACCATCCCGGCCAGCAGCCCGGGGGACCCGGCGAGCTTGTCCTTGAGCGAGTTGGTCATGTTGGCGTCGGACCCGTAGAGGTGCACGACGAGCGGCTTGCCCGGGTCGAGGGCGGGGCTCGTGCCGCAACCGGCCATGAGGGCTGTCACACCGATCAATGCCACGACCATCGAGGTCCTGGATCCCACGACATCTGCCTCTCGTCCACCTACGGGCCCCGCAGACCATAAGCAGCCGGCGCCGCCCGCCCGAGCCCCCGGAAGGGACCTTGAGGAAAACTTGCGGTGGGCGGGCAGCGCATTACCAGAGACTGATTAGTCGTATTACTAAGGCCCTTCGGGCACCGTCATCCGGCGGGCGCGTAGTGCTGCACGCCGAACGCGACGCCCGCGGCGATGTCGTCGTCGCCGAGTCCCCAGGCCTGCTGGATCGCCGCGCCCCAGGCATGGCAGGCCCGGGTGGCGAAGTCCTTCACCTCGGGCGCGGCCTCCCAGGTGGCCGGGTCGAAGCCGGTGCCGTGCAGGAACAGGTCCAGGCCGAGCAGCGCGAGGTCCCAGCCGCCGCCGATGCCGATGGTGCCGCCCGGCCCGTACGCGCGGACGAGCTCGTCAACGACCTCGGCGGGCGAGGAGTGCTCCAGCTCCAGCACGGTGCCGTCGCCGTCGGGCGTGAGCCGCAGCTCGACCTCGGTCACCATGTCGCCGCCGAAGGACCAGGTCACCTTGAGCAGCCGCGGCTCCTCGCAGCGCAGGACCTCCCCACCGGCGTTGTCCTTGAGCTGGAACGTGCCGCCCAGCCGCAGGTCACCGTCGACCTGCCCGAGCCACCGGCCGAGGCGCTCGCGGTCCGTGCAGGCGTCCCACACGTCTTCGATCGCCGCGTCGTACGCGCGGCGCAGCAGCAGCGACCGTCCCTCCCCCGCGGCGACCGGGTGACTGCCGATCTCGCGATGCGTGGCGTTGATCTGCTTGACGATGTCGATCACTGGTCAGGCCCTTCCCTCGAAGTCCGCCGTCGTCTCCCGCGTGCAAGCTCGGTGCCGAGCGCGTCCAGGCGCTGGTCCCAGAACCCGCGGAAGCGCTCCAGCCAGGCGTCGACCTCCCGCAGCGGTCCGGCGTCGACGGCATACAGCCGCCGGGTGCCGTCGGCACGCACGGTCGCGAAGCCCGACTCCCGCAGCACCTTCAGGTGCTGCGACACCGCGGGCTGCGAGATCCCGAACTCCTCCCGGACGACCTCACTGACGGCTCCCGCGGTCAGCTCGCCCTCGGCGAGCAGCTCCAGGATCCGCCGCCGCACCGGATCCCCCAGCACGTCAAACGCATGCACAGGCAGACAATGTCATCCGTGACTTATATAAGTCAAGACTGAAATTTAGGCGCGCTGTGGATGGTGGCCTCGCCTGCGGCGGTCACGCTCACGTCGAGTTCGCCACCGGCGACGCGCAGGCCCTGGACGCGGTACGCGCCGACCGGGGACGGGGCGATGGGGTTCAGCGTGAGCCGGCCGGCGGTGGCGTCGACGTCCAGGCCCAGCAGGGCGGTGAGCACGGCGGGGCCGGTCGCCGCGGCCCAGGCCTGGGGGCGGCAGGAGGCCGGGTACGGGGTCGGGGAGTCGTCGCCGCCGAAGAGTTCCGGGAGGCGGGCGTCGAAGCGTTCCGAGGCGTTCAGCAGCGCCCGGATGACCGCTGCCGCCTCCTCGCGGTGGCCGTCGCGGACCAGGCCGAGCAGGGCGATCGCGGTGTCGTGCGGCCAGACCGAGCCGAGGTGGTAGGACAGGAAGTTGTACCCGCCCGACGACGGCGCGACGGTCCGGATGCCGAACGGGGACCGCAGCCCGGCGAGCTGGCCGGCGACCCGCGCGCTCTCCTGCGGTGCGAGCAGGCCGGTGCCGAGCAGGTGGCCGATGTTGGAGGTGACGCTGTCGACCTGGGCGCCGGCGCCGTCGAGGGCGACCGCGGGATGGCCGGCGGGGCACCAGAACGCGGCGCGGAACCGCTCGGCGAGGTCGGCGGCCCAGCCGCGCCAGTGGTCCGCCGACGGGCGGTCGAACGCATCGAGGAGCCAGGCGCCGTCCAGGGCGGCACGGTAGGCGTACGCCTGGACCTCACACAGCGCGAGCGGCCCCTTGGCGATGCGCCCGTCGGCGAACTGGATGCCGTCGCCGGAGTCCTTCCAGCCGTGGTTGGCGAGGCCCTTCGCGCTGGACCGGTAGGCGATGAAGCCGTCGTGCCCGGCGAGCCAGTCCAGGGCCCGCTCCACGTTCGGCACCAACGAGCGCACCTCGTCGGCGGGCAGCCCCCAGCGGTAGGCGTCGGCGGCGGTACTGATGAACAGCGCGGTGGCGTCGACGGTGCCGTAGTAGACCGGCGGCAGCCAGTGGGCGGCATCGGCGGGACGGACCTCGTGCAGGATCTTGCCGGGCTCCTCGTCGGTGTCCGGGTCGTGCCTGACGCCCTGCCGCGCGGCGAGCGCGCGCAGCGTGCCGGCGGCGGCGTCGGTGCCGAGCGGCAGGGCGAGGCGGGCCGCCCACAGGGAGTCGCGGCCGAAGAGCGTGAGATACCAGGGGCTGCCCGCGGTGTAGTAGCCGTCGGCGTGCCGCAACGCGTCGAGGTCCTCGACACCGGCCCGCACGAGCGCGTCGAGCCGCCGGTCGTCGGCGGTCACCCGCAGCGGACTCGGTGCGGCCGCACGGGCGGCCGGCGCGGCGTCGGTGCGGGTGAAGCGCAGCGTGGCGGTCCAGCTCGCGCGCGGCGCGACGGTGACCCGCCAGCCCAGGGGGCCCGCGTCGGGCAACGGCGACGGGACGACCTCGACACCGTCCGGGAAGTCCACTGTGGACGGAGGGACGTTCCCGTCCTTCACCGCGCCCATGGTGGCCCAGTCGGTGGCCGCCTCGACCGCGACCGACACGTCCAGCGTGACGTGGGACAGGTTGGTCAGGGTGATGGTCTCGGTGCCGCCGCGGGGATCGGTGCGCCGGTCGCGGGTGAGCGAGACGGTCGGGTCCGGGCCGTCGTCGCCGAGCGCCGGCAGCACCGCCGTGAAGCGGGCCGACGACGCGCCGGTGCGGCGCACCTGGACCGGGACCGGTTCGGCGCCGTCGACGGTGACGACCAGCCTGGACAGGACCCTGCGGTCGTCGACGTAGAGGCCGTCGGCGCCGCCGCGCAACTGCCCGGACGGGCCGGAGAGCCAGGTCGCCGGTGCGGCGACACACGTCACGTGCTCGTGGAGGTACGGCTGCGCCATTTCGGTCCCTTGACAACGTCGGTAGCGGGTGAGATTGTCCGATCATCCATGTTGAACGTTCAAACGGACGCCCGCAAGACCTGATTTGAACGTTCAACACCACAAAGTGAGGAGGACGCGTGAACCCGCCAACCGTCGAGGACGTCGCACGGGCCGCCGGTGTTTCCCGGCAGACCGTGTCCAACGTGCTCAACGCGCCGCAGCGGGTGCGTCCGGAGACCCGGCAGCGGGTCGAGGCGGCGATCGAGCAGCTCGGCTACAGGCCCAACCGGGTCGCGCAGTCGCTGCGGGCCGCCACCTCACGCATGATCGGCTACCGGATCGAGCCGATGCACCCGCACGCGCTGGGCAGCATGCACGACCGCCTCCTGCACGCCCTCGCCGAGGCCGGTCGCGCCGCCGACCACCACCTGCTCCTGTTCACCGCCGACGACCCCGACGACGAGGTCACCAACGTCGACGCCCTGCACCGCGCCGGCGCGATCGACGGCGTCATGATCTACGGCATCCAGTCCGACGATCCCCGGCCCCCCGCCCTGCGGCAGCTGCGGATCCCGTTCGCCGCGTTCGGCCGCACCGGCGCGGACGCACATGCGTGGGTCGACATCGACAACGCCGCCGGCACGGCCGCCGCCGTCGAGCACCTGGTCACCCGCGGGCACCGGCGCATCGCGTTCCTCGGCTACCCGGAGGGCGTCGCGGTCGGCGACCGGCGCGCCGAAGGGTGGCGCACCACGTTGGACAAGCACGGCCTGCTCGACGGCTCCCGCCACCTCGACCTGCGCGGCGAGGACTCCCTCGCCAACGGCGCGCGCCTGGCGGAGGCGCTGCTCGAGCATCCCACCCCACCGACCGCCGTCGTCGCCGCCACCGACACGCTCGCCGCGGGCGTGCTTCGCACGGTGCGGCAGCGGCACGCCCGGCTCGCCGTCGTCGGCTTCGACGACACCCCGACCGCCGGCGCGCTCGACCTGTCCAGCGTCCGGCAGCCGATCGAGGCCGTCGGACACGCGATGATCCGCGCCCTGCTGGGCCCGGCCGTGAGCGTGGCGCAGGACGAGCCGGCCGGGCAACTGCTGGCACCCGAGCTGATCGTCCGGGCCTCCAGCGCCCTGCACTGAGTTCTCCGACCCCCCTGGGAGCAACCGACATGTTACGAACACCCCGCATCCTGACCGCCCTCGTCGCCGCCGTGCTGCTGACCGCCGCGTGCGGCGACGACGGCAGCAGCTCCGGCACCGAGGGCAACGCCACCGGCGCCAAGCTCACGATGTACGCGTTCTCCTCCTCCCCCGCCGAGGACGCCGTGCTGCGCAAGGCCGTCGACGACTACAACAAGCAGGGCCGCAACACCGTCGACCTGAAGGTCCTGCCCGAATACGACACGGCGCTGACCACCGCGCTCGCCGGCGGTGAACCGCCGGACGTGTTCTACGTCAACGACAACAAGCTGCCCGACTTCGGCAAGAACGGCGTCCTCGAGCCGATCGGCGACAAGGTCGACAACCCGGGCGACTTCTACGACACGCTCAAGCAGTCCTTCACCTACAAGGGCACCTACTACTGCGCGCCGAAGGACTTCTCGACGCTGCAACTGGTGTACAACACCGCCGACTTCACCGCCGCCGGGCTGCAGCCACCGAAGACATGGGACGAGCTGACAGCGGCGGCGAAGGCGCTCACCAAGCCCGGCCACCCCGGCCTGGTGATCGCCCCGGAGTTCTACCGGTGGGGCGCGTTCCTGGCCCAGGCCGGCGCCTGGCCGACGAACGACGACGTCACCAAGATGACGATGGACACCCCCGAGATGCGCGCCGCGCTGCAGTACGTCACCGACAACCACAAGGCGGGCTGGTTCGGCACCCCCGCGTCGGTCGGCGCGGGCTGGGGCGGCGAGGCGTTCGGCAAGGCGAGCACCTCGATGACCATCGAGGGCAACTGGATCGTCGGCGCGATGAAGAACGACTTCCCGAACACGAAGTACGCCGTCGCCGAGCTGCCCGCCGGCCCCAAGGGCAAGGGCACGATGTCGTTCTCCGTCTGCTACGGCGTCGCCAAGGCGGCGAAGAACAAGGCCGCCGCGCTCGACTTCGTCAAGTTCCTCACCTCCCCCGACGAGCAGTTCGCCGTCACCAAGGAGTTCCCGGTCATGCCGTCGCGCAAGTCCCTCGCGGACAAGTGGCTCGCCGACAAGCCGGAGCTCAAGGCGTTCGTCGCCGGCGGTGACTACGCGAAGAAGTCGGTGTTCGTGCCGGGCTTCAGCACCGCGATCGAGACGTTCAACGACGGGATCCAGGGCCTCGCCAAGGGCAACAAGCAGGTCGGCGACGTCGTCACCAGCACCCAGAAGGCCGGGACCGACGTCCTCGGCTGACCCTTTGACCGGGGGCCGCCGCTTCCCCTCGTCGCGGCGGCCCCCGCATCCCTGGAGCCCGCATGTCACGCATCCGGTCACGCATTCATGGACGGCAGGGGCTGGCCGGCTGGCTCTTCATGTCGCCCGCCCTCATCGGCCTCAGCGCGTTCATGGTCGCGCCGATCATCCTCGCCCTCTGGGTCAGCTTCCGCGACTGGAGCGGCCTCACCCCGCTCGGCACGTCCGAGCCCGCCGGCGCCGCCAACTACGCCGACCTGCTGACCGACCCGGGGATCGTCCGCGGCGACTTCGCCAAGAGCCTGCGCAACAACCTCTACTACGTCCTCGGCGTCGTCCCCGCACAGACGATCCTCGCGTTCCTGCTCGCGATCGTCGTCAACGCCCGGCTGCTCAAGGGACGTACCTTCTTCCGGACCGCGTTCTACTTCCCGTCGGTGACGAGCTCGATCGCGGTCGCGTTCATCTTCATCTTCCTGTTCAGCCCGTCCGGCGTCGTCAACACCGTGCTGTCCGCGCTCCTGCCGGGCAAGGTCGACCTGGTCTGGCTCGACGACTCCGACGGGCTGCTGCACCTGCTGCTGCGCGCGGCCGGCGTCGACAGCCCACCGGGCGCGCTGCGCGGCGAGTTCATGGACCTGTCGTGGTGGGACTGGCTGTCCGGGCCGAGCGTCGCGCTCAGCTCGGTGATGATCCTCGCCACCTGGACGACCACCGGCACGTTCATGCTGATGTTCCTCGCCGGGCTGCAGAACGTCCCGGAGGAGCTCGAAGAGGCGGCCAGCATCGACGGCGCGTCACCCCGGCAGCGGTTCTTCCGCATCACGCTGCCGCTGCTCAAACCGACGCTGTTCCTGGTGCTGACCCTCGGCGTGATCGGCACCTGGCAGGTCTTCGACCAGGTCTACGCGATGACGTCGGGCGGGCCGCAGAAGACCACGCTCACCCCCGCGTACCTGATCTACCGCGAAGGCTTCCAGAACAGCGCGATGGGCCGCGCCGCCGCGATCGCGTTCATCGTGCTCGTCATCATCCTCGTCTTCACCGCCGTGCAGCGCCTGGTGCTGCGCAAGGAGCGCTGACATGAAACGGCTGCTCCGGTACGGGCTGCTGATCCTCTTCGCCGTCATCTTCATCTACCCGTTCGTGCTGTCGCTCGGCACGTCGTTCAAGTCGCGCCCCGAGGTCGCCACGAACTCGGCGTCACCGTGGCCGCGCTCCTTCGACCTGCGTGCGTGGTCCGACGTCCTGCTGCACAGCGACTTTCCACTGTGGACGTTCAACTCGATGCTCGTCACCGTCGTCGCGACCCTCGGCCGGGTCTTCATCGACTCCCTCGCCGGCTACGCCCTGGCGCGGCTGAACTTCCGCGGCCGCGGCGTCGTGTTCGCCGGGATCATCGCCGTCCTGGCGGTGCCACCGATCGTCCTGACCGTGCCGCGCTTCCTGGTGCTCAAGGAGATGAGCCTGCTCAACTCGTACAGCGGACTCATCCTGCCCCTGGCGGTCGACGCGATGGGGATCTTCCTCATGCGCCAGTTCTTCGTCGAGCTGCCCAGGGAGCTGGAGGAGGCCGCCCGCCTCGACGGCGCGTCCATCTTCCAGGCCTACTGGCACGTGGTGCTGCCCCTGGCCCGGCCGGCGCTGCTGACCCTGACGATCCTGTCGTTCCAGGGCGTGTGGAACGAGTTCCTGATGCCGCTCATCGTGGTGCGCGCCAGCCCGTCGCACTGGACGCTGCCCTTCGGCCTGTCGACGCTGGGCCGCGGCGGCGCCGGCGGGCAGTCCTTCGACTATCCGGTGATGATGGCCGGCTCGATCCTGACCATCATCCCGGTGGCGATCGTGTTCATCGTCTTCCAGCGGTACTTCGTGCGGGGCGTCGCCAGCAGCGGCGTGAAGGGCTGAGTCACAGCAGACCGAGGGCGGACGTGACCGGGTCGACGTCCGCCGGGAGCGCCGGGCCGATCGCGCAGCAGGTCGCCGTGCCCGAGGCGACCTGCGTGCGGCCCGCGTCGCGGATGACCCGCACCGGCAGGCCCGCCTCGGCCGCCTGCGCGCACAGCGCCGCGAGACCGTCCTCGTCGGCGATCTTCAGCACCACCTTCGGCTGGCCCGCGCCCAGCCACGACTCGAACACCGGGCCGTGCGGCCCGGCAAGCACCGCGGCGACCGCGGCGTGCGCGACCTGCGCAGCGATCTTGCCCTTCCCCATGCCGAGGTCGGTCCGCACCACCAGCACCATCTTCGGCTCACTCTGCACTCCTGGATGCTATCCAGTACTCCTGGCGGCGGCGGTTGCGTCGACCGGCCCCATCCAGCGCGCTACCGGTTGAACTGGAACCAGTTGAGGTTGACGAAGTCGGCGCCCGCGGTGCCGGTGAACGTGAGGTACACCGTGTGGACGCCGGTGGCCGCGCCGGACAGGTTGGTGGTGGTGCTGGTCCAGGCCTGCCAGCCGCCGGTGGAGGTGACCGGGACGCTGGCGATGACCGGGCCGGTGGTGGAGTCCAGCCGGTACTGGATGGTGCCGCCACCCGCGCCGGAGGCCAGCCGCGTGGTCACCGATGCCGCGGTCGGGGTGCCGAAGTCCACGCCTGCGTAGCCGAGCCAGTCGCCGGGCGTGACGTAGCCGACGTTCTGGCCGCCGCCGGTGTCGGTGGTGGTCTCGGTCTGGGTGCCGGACTGGCTGCTGAAGCTCTCCGCCTGCCGCACGCTGTACGCGTTGGGCAGTCCGCCGCCGGCGTTGAACTGCAGCCAGTTGAGGTTGACGAAGTCGGTGCCCGCGGTGCCGGTGAAGGTGAGGTACACCCGGTGCACGCCGGTGGCCGCGCCGGTCAGGTTGGTGGTGGTGCTGGTCCACGCCTGCCAGCCGCCGGTGGAGGTGACCGGGACGCTGGCGATGACCGGGCCGGTCGTGGAGTCCAGGCGGTACTGGATGGTGCCGCTGGACGCGCCGGAGGCCACCCGGGTGGTGACCGAGGCCGGCGACGCCGCGCCGAAGTCGAGGTCGTAGGCGAGCGAGTCGCCGGGCGTGATGTAGCCGACGCTCTGGCCGCCGCCGGTGTCGGTGGTGGTCTCGGTCTGCGTACCGGACTGCGCGCTGTAGCTCTCGGCCTGGATCTGGGTGTACGCGCTGCGCGTCGGCTGCGACGTGCCCCACGGGACCTGCGGCGAGGCGTAGAAGTTGATCCCCTGCACCGTCCACCGTGGACCCTGCGCGCCGAGCCGCACCTTGAACGTGTCCCAGTTGCGCGCCGACTGCGGCGACCACGCCAGCTCGGCGAGCGCCGGCAGCCGTGGGAACGCCATGAACTCGATGTCGGCCTGCGTGGTGATCGTCTCGGTCCACAGCGGCGCCTCGACGCCGATGATCGCACTGGCCGGCACGCCGGACAGGTAGGCGCCCGGGTCCCAGTTGTACGCGGTCTGCACCTCGATCAGGCCGGCCCACGTGTTGCCGATCGGGGTCGAGCTGGTGTACTTCATGTCGATGTACGCCTTGTTCGCCGGCGACAGCAGGATCTTGTCGCCCTTGCTGACCGCCGCGCTCAGGTCGGCGTCCGATGTGGACGTTCCCCAGTACTGCGCGACCCGGTTCGCGGTGTGGTTGGCCTGCCCGATCTGGTGCCAGCCGATGACGGTCTTGCCGGCCGCGCCGACGAAGGGCTGCACGCGGTTCATGAACGTGGCGTAGTCCGCCGCCGGCGTGCTCGACGCCTCGTCGCCGCCGATGTGCAGGTACGGCCCGGGGGTGATGGCGGCGAGCTCGTTGAGCACCTGCTGCACGAAGGTGTACGTGACCTCCTTGCTGACGCACAGCGAGCTGAAGCCGACGTTGGTGCCCGTGTACAGCGGCGGGGCCGTGTTGTTGCAGTTGAGCTGCGCGTAGGAGGCGAGCGCGGCGTTGGTGTGCCCGGGCATGTCGATCTCGGGAACGATGGTGATCTGCCGCGACGCCGCGTAGGAGACCAGGTCGGAGTACTGCGCCTTGGTGTAGTAGCCGCCCGCGCCGCCGCCCACCTGGGTGCTGCCGCCGATGGTCGTCAGCTGCGGCCAGGCGTCGATGACGATGCGCCAGCCCTGGTCGTCGGAGAGGTGCAGGTGCAAGGTATTGATCTTGTACTGCGCGATGTCGTCGATGTACCGCTTCACCACGGCGGGGGCGAAGAAGTGCCGCGACACGTCGAGCATCGCGCCGCGGTACGCGTACCGCGGGTAGTCGACGATCCGGCCGCCGGTGACCGTCCACGGTCCACTCTGGACCGTCCGGGCCTCGACCGCCACGGGCAGCAACTGCCGCAGCGTCTGCACCCCGTGGAACAGCCCGGCCGCGGTCTGCGCGCGGAGCGTGACGACCGCGGCGGTCACGTCGAGCTGGTAGCCCTCGGCACCCACGCTCGGGTCGGCGCCGGACAGCAGCAGTGCGATGCCGCTCGCCGGCGTGCCGGTCGTGGTGGAGACCGGCAGCGCGTAGCCGGTCGACGGGCGGAGGATGCCGGCGAGGTAGTTGCCGGCGTCGGTGGCACCGGCCGCGGTCTGGATCGCGGCGTTCGACGGCAGCGTGTAGGTCACGCCGGCCGCGGGCTGCGCCGACACCGGCGCGGGCACCACATCGGAGAGGCTCACCGCGGCGCCGGCCGGGGAGGCCATCAGCACGCCGGCAACGCCGGCGGCGACGGCCGCGACGGCCACGGCGGAGGCGAGCAGGCTGCGCGGCGTGCGGTACACGGCATCCTCCAGCGAAACTGTTAAGTTCCCTGCTAATTTGACGGCACGCTATGTCCCACGCGGGACACTGTCAAGAACACGTTAACTGTTGACAAACCTTACTGATTGACGTTCCCTGATGAAAAGGTCGACGCCGGTGGGCGGACCGGTCGTCAACAGATGGCTCTCGCCTGCCGAAGGAGCGACATGACCCTCCGAAGAAGACTGGCGGTTCTGGCCGCAGCACTCCTCACCGCCCCACTGCTCACCGTGATCGTCACGGCCTCACCGGCCAGCGCTCACGGCTGGATCACGAGTCCACCGAGCCGCCAGGACCAGTGCGCCACCGGTGTCGTCGCGAACTGCGGCTCCATCCAGTACGAGCCGCAGAGCGTCGAGGCGCCCAAGGGCTCCCGCAACTGCAGCGGCGGCAGCAGCTTCACGGTGCTCGACCAGGAGAACAAGGGCTGGCGCGTCACGAACATCAGCAGCTCGACGACGTTCTCGTGGCGCAACACCGCCATGCACCGCACGCTCAACTGGCAGTACTACGTCGACGGCAACCTGCACCAGACGTTCACCAACGGCAACGCGCAACCGCCGCAGGTCGTCAACCACAACGTCACCGGACTGCCCAGCGGGCGGCACAAGGTCCTCGCCGTCTGGAACATCTACGACACCCCGATGGCGTTCTACGCGTGCGTCGACGTCAACGTGGGCGGCGGTGGCGGCGGCAACCCCACCACCCCGCCGCCGACCGGTGGTTGCGGCGCGGCGTGGAGCGCCTCGGCCGTCTACACCGGGGGCATGACGGTCTCGCACAAGAGCCGCAAGTACACCGCGCGCTACTGGACCCAGGGCGAGGAGCCCGGCACCACCGGGGAATGGGGCGCCTGGCAGGACAACGGCGCCTGCTGATCCGGCGGACCTGATCAGGAACGCGGTCGTCCGGCTCGGGCATCCCGGGCCGGACGACCGGCGAGCATTCGATCGAGCGGAGCCCGCGCCGATGAACCTGCGCAGTTTGAGCGTCGTGACCGGGCGCCGACCGACCGTCGTGGCCGCTGTCGCGGTGGCCCTCGCGGTGGCCGTCGCCGGTCTCGGTCCGGCCGCGTGCTCCGGCACGTCGCCCGGTCCCGGACCGGCGACCGTCGCGGCGCAGACCTCCGCCGGCCACGACCACCAGCACCCCGCCGGTGGACCGGTCGGGTCCGGCGCGCCGGGCGGGACGATCGTCGTGCACGCCGCCGACGAGCTGCGCGCCACGTTGACCCAGCTCGTGCCGAAGTTCGAGGAGGCGTTCCCGGGTGTCCGGGTCGCGGTGGAGTACGGCGGCGCCGCCGAGCACGCCGGGCACATCCTCGCCGGCGCACCGGTCGACGTGTTCGTGTCCGCGGACGCGGTCGCCACCGGCCGAGTCACGGCCGGACACGTCCGCGGCGCGCCCGCTGTCGTCGCCCGCAACCCGATCGTCATCGCCGTCCCGCCCGGCACCGGGATCGCCGGCGTCGCCGACCTTCCCGGCACCCGGGTGGCGCTGTGCGCCGAGACCACCCCGTGCGGCCGGATGAGCCGCACCGCGCTCACCGCCGCCGCGGTCGACGTGCGCCCCGTTTCCGTCGAGCCGGACCCGGCCACCACGCTGGCCCGGGTCCGCACGGGTGCCGCCGACGCCGCCCTCGTCTACCGCACCGACGTCGTCGCCTCCGGCACCGACCTGCGCGCCCTCGACTTCTCCCAGGCGCTGCTCATCGCCGACCAGTACACCGCCCTCAAGGTCTCGACCGGCCGCAACACGGTCGGCGCCGACGCGCTCGTGGCGTTCCTCGGCTCCGCCCTGGCCCGGCACATCTTCGCCGACGCCGGCCTGTCACCCACCTGAACCGATCCATCGACGACGAGGAGTCACATGAGATCTGCACGTCGAAAGTTCGCACTGGCACTGGGCGTGGCCCTGACCGTCGTGACGGCGACGGTCCTCGTGCCCACGATCCAGGCCCAGGCCGGCAGCGCCGCCGTCCAGGCCGCCTGCACCGCACCGGTCTGGGCGGAAGGCAACACGTACACGGTGGGCACCCAGGTCACGTACCAGGGCCACACGTACCGGGCGCTGCAGACACACACCGCCTATCCCGGGACCGGCTGGACCCCGTCCACCACGCCGTCGCTGTGGACGGATCTCGGCACGTGCACCGGAGGCGGCGGCCCGACCACACCCCCGCCGACGACGCCGGCCGGCACGCCGGGTGTCCCGGGCAACTTCCGGGTCACCGCGACCACCAACACCAGCTTCTCCCTGGCATGGAACGCCTCGACGGGCACCGTCACCGGCTACCGCGTCTACGAGGGCAGCACCGTCCGCGCGACCGTCACCGGCACCACCGCCACGGTGTCCGGCCTGACCGCCGGCTCCACCCACACGTACACCGTGAAGGCCTACAACACCGTCGGCGAGTCCGGCGCGTCCGGCAGCGTCACCGCCACCACCACCGGCGGCACCAC
>NZ_JBEXDG010000058.1:0-72810 GCF_040605635.1 Dactylosporangium sp. NPDC005555 | reverse complement strand
GCGTCTTCTTGTTGCACCACAACGGATCCGGCGTGTTGCCCTGCCCGACCGCGACCAGTTACCCAACGTCATCCATCGTTACGCGGAATGGCTCACTGTTACAGCGTGCGGGCGGTCAGTCATCGAGGCCAAACGATGACTGACGGAGCTCCATCCTTAACGGCGGGTGGCCGCATCGATTAGCATGCGGCTCAAGATCTGCGCAACTTCGAGTGCGCCGACGCCGAGAGCGGCTTGTGACATCGACTTGTCCGGGTGAACTTGGATGGACTTGTCCGACATGGAGAGCATGCTCGCGGACTGGCGAGGGAGCTGAGCAACTTGGCCGGTCGAGAGCATCATGGTCGACTGGATACCGGTAGCTACCGCGCATATTCGGTGACTCCACGATGCGAAGCTGCCCGATCAAGCGCAGCGGTCCTGCTACAGATCTTGAAAGGTTAGGTTGAGTCGGGTTCGATGGTCAGGCCGGTGTGGGCGAGGAAGCTGTCGAGCAGGTCGGTGCGGTACTGGATGCTCTTCAACCGGTTCTTGATGATCGCCTGCAGGTGGCCGACGCCGTTGACGGCGAGGTTGCCGATGCTGCGTTTCAGGTGTGACCACACCGCTTCAGTCGGGTTCAGATCCGGGGCGTAGGCAGGCAATCGGATGACGTGCAGCCAGTCCCGGGCGGCGATCATGTCCCGCATGGCAGCGCTGACGTGGACGTTGAGGTTGTCCCAGATCAGCACGATCGGCCCGCCGAGCTGCTGATGCGCGGCATCGATCAGCCTCATGTAGTCACGTTCGGAGAAGCTGCGCCGCTCGCCTTTACGTCCACGATGCACGATGGTGCGGTAGACGAACCGGGAGCGCATGCCCGGCTTGACGCAGACGAGACCGGCGATCGAGACCCGCCCGGATCCCTTACCCGACACCGGGATCACCGGTGTCCGACCGCGGCGGCCCCAGGTGCGGGCCTTCGGTGGGCGCAGCGTCTGACCGGCTTCGTCCTCGAAGACGATCCACGCGTCGCGCTGCGCCGCTACCGTTTTCCCGCCGGCCACACCTCCCGCCGCCACGCCGCGATCGCTGTCTCGTCGCGTTCGACCGCACGGTGCGCGGGGATCTGCACCGACCAGCCGATGCGGTGCAGCAGGTACGCGGTGCCGCGCAGCGTGTAGCGGGTGTGGAACATCCGCGCGATCAGGTCCGAGACCCTGGCGAGGGTCCACCGCTGGTCCGCACCGAACCCGTGCACCGCCGGCCCTTCGTCGAGGGCATCAGCCAGGCGCCGCAACCGGGACCCGTCCAGGCGGCACCGGGCGCCGCCCGGCCCCCTCGACGCCAGAGCTTGTTCACCACCACGCCGCCATCGTTGCTGCCAGCCGAACACCGCGGTCTTCGACACCCGCAACCGCCGCGCCACCTCCGCGACCGGCACACCATCGGCGAACCAGCCCGCCGCCTCCAGCCGGACCGCCGCACGCCTCGCCCGCTGCCGCGCGGACAGACCGCCACCATCGGGATACCTCATCCCTCCGCCCTACCACCCTCAACCGACGTAACGGCAACACGCCACTACAACCGATCAACCCCACCTTTTCAAGATCTGTATCTGCTTCGAGAGTTCGGTGTCGTCGAGGATGGAGCCCATGCCGTCACCTGGCAGGGTCGCCCATACGGATGCCTAGCCGTTCGGGCCAAGGCCCCGGCAAAGTCGTTAGGTGATGCTGAGCAATCCCAACCGGCGGTTGGGATTGCGGGCGTAGTGGCGGTTGGCGGCGGCGATGTTGGTGGTGCCGTCGACGTCTTAGCTCCCCGGAGCGGAGGGTGCGGATCTGGCCTTGCGGCCCGGCGGTAGTGGGTAGGTTGCTTCGATGATCAGCACGCCCCGTGGGGTGGCGCAGTTCTTTTTGGTGCCCCCGGCAGGATTCGAACCTGCGACACACGGTTTAGGAATTGGATCACTGCGTCCGTTGCTGACGCTCTGACCTGCTCTGACCTGGTGTTGCGTCGCCTGCCGGGGCCTCAGCGTGCCCGTGATTCGCCGTCGTTGACCGCTGTTACTGGCACGCGAATGGCACGCCCAGCATCCCCACCCAAGCTCCTCCGTACACCCGTCATGCACCCCTGGGAAGCGGGCCGCCGGCGGGGGTGCCTCGCCCGCGCGGACGCTCAGGTCCCGTGCGGACGCTCGGCGCCCCCGCCGGCGGTCTGCTTGGCCTTGCCTGCGTGACGGGGGTACGGAGGAGCGCACCCTCCGGGACCCAGAGGCCCGCCGGGAGGCAAGAGCGCAACTACACGCGGAGGGCAACGCCGCGGGAGCGACGGCCTGTCGCCCGACGGACGTCGCGGTAGCTCATATCTCTGTTGAGCCATTTCATCCTCTATGGCGGCTGGTCATCGCCATACGTGAGCCCGGCCGACAGTCTCGGCCGCGGCTGTGGCGTCCGGCTCAGTACGCTTCGCCTTGATGGATGAGACGTATGCGCAACGGGCCTACCTGGTTCTCCAGCACCGGCTGACGAAAGCCGTGTCGTCGTACAGCGCTGCAGAGTTCGACGCGATGGCGTTCGACCCGGACGAGGTCACCGCGCTGGTGGGGCTGGCACCGACGACCAGCAACCGGCGGGGCGAGCGGGGACGACGATTGAGCGGCTGGGAGTACAGCATGCCGGTGATGGACACCTCGATCACCGAATTCGCGATGACTGCGCTGCTCGACCGGATCGACCCGCGCGCCGACGGCATCGCCGCCGCCTGCCGGGCCTTCGATCTGCAGGCCGGCATTAGGGTTGTCAACGACGATCCGGACCGTGCGGCGAGCGCCTTGGTCTTCTACTCACCAACGACCATCCAGCGGCTCGCCCGCCTCGGCGTGTGGATCGAACACGCCTAGTAGCGCTTGCCACCTCCCGGTGAGGGCGTCGGAAAATCGCAGCCACCGCATCCACCGCGATCACCACGCGGCCCTCGCACTTCAGCACGTCGAAGATGGCCATCACTGAGGTTGAAAAGGGCACGTTAAAGCCGACTCAGCCGATGCAGGCGCTTCGAGTCCAAGCGTCGACCTGTCTGGTCGTCCTCCTCACGCGACTCCGTCCGGCCCGGACGTGGCGTCCCGGCCGAGCGGGCTTACGGCGCTGGCGCGCAGCGCCGGGCGCCGCTTGCACGCCGAGCTGCGTGTCCACGTCCGGGCCTGCGCCGAAGGCGCCTTGATCTAATACAGCCAAATTCGGCAATAGCTCGTGGACGACTCGTCGGTGTAGATCGTTGAGGGCAGCACACGACGCTCGAACTCGCGCCAACAGCTGCTTGCTAGCCGCATCAGTGCGGTTCGAGAGGAAAGACCACCGTGCAACTCGTTTGCATCGACTAGGAACAAGGGGGATGCTGGCACGATGCGACTACGACGCGGAGTTACTGCAGCCAGGGCAATCGAGGTCCTTGGCGAGCGGGATCGCGACGCATCGAGTACTGCCCAACGCCCAAGGCAGCATTTGTTGGATGCATACATGGCATGGGTACGCAACACTGAAATCCATTACACCTCATTGTTCGCTGAAGATGAGATGCTTGGGCTGCTTCATTCGACACGCCATTGGCACATCCGCGCTCACGGGTGGAGCGAGGATATTCGAATCGGTCTCGCTGTAGTGACCGATGAACTCGATGCTCAAAGGCGTCATATTCTAGAAGCCATCGACACCTTAGGGCGGCTCGTCCCATTAAGGGAGCGCGATGGAGAGATGTTGCTCCTTGACACGAACACGATGCTGCACTATCGACCGGCCGACGAAATTTTGTGGAATGAAGAGTTTGGCTTCAAGCGTTCGCGTCTGATCGTTCCGTTGGTGGTGCTGGACGAGCTTGACCAGAAGACTTATGCGAGCAGCAAGCAGCTTGCAGGTCGAGCCGAGACGCGCTTGCGAATGTTGGACAAGCATCTTGAGAAGGCGGTCGGGGGTGCGTCGGAAATTCGTCCTGGCGTCACACTAGAGATTCTCGCAGATCCGCCGAATCATCGACGCCATTCGAATGTTGATCACGAAATTCTGGATCGCGCAGAGCAAATTTTTCAATCGGTTGAACGAGCTGTCACCGTGGTTTCTGGGGATAGAGGAATGCGTGTACGAGGTCTCAGTCGAGGGATTCCCGTTATGCAGCTAGGAGTCAAGTTCCGATTGCCTCTCGGTGACGTCTGAACGTCGTGACCTGTCGAGACATACTGAGGAAGCGATGACCGATAAGCCCCTTGATGAGCTTCAACAGCTTCGCAGGCTCTTTATTCGAAGAGAGCCCGCTGAGTTGCGTCGCTACCTTGCGGCCGTCGAGTCAAACCGCACATATGCAGCCGGAAGTACGGTCTCGGCCTTGGGGGCCCTTGGCAGAAGATCTTCCGGTCTCCTTGTTCCGTCCGCTGCCGCTGTGGAAATTGGTCCGCTTGACTTTGGACGCACGTACACAACGTTAAGAACGCTTACCGGGATGCGCATTGAGCTGGAGGCGATTCGAGCAGTACTTCGACGAATACCACTATTCGATGCTCTGGCCAGTACGGCATCCGTAATTGCGGCGTTACGTCAGCCCGGAGAAGAAGATCCCGGTACGAAACTCGACCGAGATTCTATTGCTATGTTCAATGAACCGCTGAGAAGCCGCGTCGCTAATGCCGTCGCAGAAGGCGCGACGATGCATGCTCCGCAACTACTATTTATCCTCGAAAAGCTGATAATTGCAGAATGCCCGTACAATGTTCCAGAAGGAGAGCGAGTTTCGACAACGATTCCTCACCTGCTCCTTGCTCTCGGCGACAACCTCTCGACCAGCTCGGACGATCGGGCGGAATCAGAAACTACGGTTGCGGCAAACGCGCTCGCTCTTGAGGTTGCTGCAAATACAATGTTTAACGCCGAGTATCGCGAGGACTCCCATTTGGCGCTCTTTATGCGGCGTTGGGTTGAGATGCCCAGGGATGCGCCTAGCAAGTACCTGAAGGAACCGCTCTCGTCCGTCTTCTTCGAGGCGCTTGGGTTCGACATGGAGGAACGAGTTTCTGTCGTTATCTCGCTCTGGGCAAGCGCAATCTTGCGGGGGCCAATAGTTGACCGGGTGGCTCTGTCGAGGAGTCTGAACTGGGACCTGGACCGCGTGGAGAAGATGATCGACTCGATCTCGATGCCGATCGACGAGTATAAGCGGACTGTGAGAAGGGAGGTCCGAGAGCACTCCCTAGACTGGTACTTCACGGCATTCTCGCGCTATCCGATTGTGAAGTTCGACGACAAGTCGATGATCCTTGATCCGGACATGCTCCTTCGACGCTGCCTAGGGTTCGCGCCAGTGTTCGAGATCGAGGAAGGCATAACGCGAATCGGACAGTCAGCAAAGGCGAGGAAGGTGCGTCAAGCATTTGATGACTACTCAGAGAGATATGCGCGAGAGGTCTTTGAGTCACTGACAGGAACTATCGGCGTCAAGCGAGTGTACGCCGATAAGGCGCTGAAGCGAGCGTATAAGGGACTAAAGGTTGCCGATGTCGTTGTCGACTACGGTACATCTTGGCTGGTGGTTGAGGTAACCACAGTCCAGACATCACGCGACACAGTGAATGGCGCTTCGGTCAATGGACTACTCCGCGATCGTGACAAGATTATCGAAGAGATCCGTCAGATCGACGCGACGATTAAGCACCTTAGGCTCAATGAACGGGCTCTGACCGGTGTCACGCGGCGCGTCTCCACTAGATTCTATCCAATTGTGGTATTGACTGAAGGATTCCCCAACAATCCAATCATCAATTCGATTATTCGAGAGGCAGTGCAATCGATTGGCCTACTTACCGGTTCTGACATTGCACCCTTGGAAATCGTTAATTTAGTCGAGCTAGACATCATCGAGGGCGTTTCGGAGACTCATGGCCCACCGCTTCCGGAGATTTTAGAAGCAAAGCAGAAGTCAGCTTTTCACGCAGACTCGCTGCGGAACTTCCTGATTGGCGACCCACGCTTTTCCGTCGTCCGACCCGCAAGGGTAAGCGTTCTAGCCCGCCGTGCGTTCAAGAGAGCTGTCGAGAATTTGGGTGGCACCTTTCCCGAGCCCTAAACTGCTAGATTAGTCGACTTGAGTACCCAGCGTCGACCAGTCGTTCGAATGCAGCGCGGACGCTCGTCGGCATTTCCTGGGGGGCAGCAAACCCTCGCTCGCCATAAATCTCGATACGTTGCGTGTCTCCAACAATCATGTCTATGACTCGACGGACGTCGCCAATACTCGATACATAGTCATCCAAGTTCATCGGGTTCGAGGCATTCACCACGTCGAGACCGGGCCAAACCGTTAATGCGGTCGCGTACGCTCGGCGTTGTTGATATGGACGCGACATTACAATCGCCGAACGCGTTGATATGCCCCGACCGTCCAGAAGTCGACGTGTTAGTTCAAAATTCTGTTGAGTATTGACTGCCTGAGGTTCGATCAGAATCGCAGCTTCTGGAACCCCGTGCTTCATCGCGTATTCGGCATAATGAACTGCCTCTCCTCTCGGGAAGCGGTCCTTCGTCGTCGGAGCATTGGCGCCGGTGAAGACCAAGAGCGGGTAGTAGCCGCGGTGGTAGAGGTCGGTGGCGATGATGGCGACGCCCAGGTCGTGGCTGCCGAGGCCGATGCCGATGTCGCAGGGGCGCAGTTCGTGGTGCATGTTGTGGTAGTCCCACAAGGTTTCGACGTCGGCGCGGTGTTCGGCGGGGATGGTGGTCGCCGGGGTGCTCTGGTCGGCATGCTTCACGCCAACACAGTAGGCGGTGGTGTGGTGGGGCGCTCAGTCCATCACATCGAGCCGGCGGGCCAGATCGACCAGCACCGTTGAGGGCTTCGTGCGCTGGTGGCGTACCCACGACAGGACCAGCTGACGGCTCAGCACGTGATAGCGAACCTGCTCCGGAGCCATCTTCTCGGCGGCGAGCACGGTGTCGAGGGCCTCGTCAGCGCGGTTCCAGGCGCTGAGCGCGCGGGCCACTTCGAGTGAGTGACGGACACGGCGCTCCATCGGCATGCCAGACGTGTCGACGCGCGGGCCAAGGTCCACAGCAACCTGGATGTCGCCGAGCTCCGCGGCGGTCGCAACGCGGTGGATGGCAACGTTCGTCGGACCGAATGCCGTCCACAGGTGGTTCGCGTCGTGACCCAGACGCGTGGCAGCCTCGTCGGCGGCGGACAGGAACGTCCGGGTGGTGATGGCGTCGTTGGCGCGGGCGGCCGCGATCGAACCGGCCAGGAACAGCGTCCCGTACACCGACAGCAGCTCAGGCGTCGCATTGGACAGGTGCGGCTCCAGGTAGTTCGCCGCGTCGTTCGTGAGCTGAACGGCTTCGCGATACCGGCCGGTGGCCTGAAGCGCATGAGCAACGGAGCGCAGCAGCGTCCCGGTCAGTACCACGTCGCCAGCGGCTCGGGCTGCGCCGAGTCCACGGTCGGCGGCGATCCAGGACAGGTCCGCCTCGCCGATCTTCGTCAGCTGCACGGCGGCGAGCTGGTACGCGAGGCCGAGCACCCGCCGTGCGTCGTTGAGCGCGTCGCCGGACATGGCGCTAACCGCGGCTTCGGCGTGGGCGATGAGGCTCGGAAGGCGTCCGGTCACGTACCCGAACCGCGCGTCCTGGTACGCGTCCCAGAGCGTCTTCAGCTCCTGCTGCAGAACGTCGATCGGCGGCGGCTCGACGGACGAGTCCGCGCCGAACGGCGTCACCTTGCGGTAGTCCATGAGGGCGGCGCGCAAGGCGGGGACGGTGCGCATGCCGCTGTCGCTGGTCCACGACACGAGGGACGGTTCGGCGACCAGGTCGGCGAGGGCGACGTCGAGTACGTCGGCGAGGGACTTGATGACCGACAGTCGGTCCAGCTGGATGCGGTTGTTCTCCACCTTGCTCAGCCAGTCCTCGGTACGGTCGACGAGACCGGCCAGGACCTCTTGCGACATGCCGCGCCGGCGGCGGTACCAGGCGACCCGCTCGCCGATGGTCAAGGTGTTCGTCATCCCACGCATGCGGTAAGCGTCGCACCACCCTCCGAGTTGACCCCGGAACAATTTTCCGGGGTGAAGGGCATAGATGGGTAGACGCTTCTTCTATGTTTCGGGCGGTCTTGGTCCAGGGTGCCATCGGCGGTGGCGTGTGACGGTCTACCGCGCTTCGACTTCGACGTGCCGTTCATGTGAGGGGCGCGGCTTCAAGCTGGTGAGCCGACGGGGGTCACTGGCTGCGGCCGAAACCGGCGTGGCGTACGCGGTCCGGCCGTGCGTCGACTGCGGCGGGCTGCCGGCTCCGGACGAGGATCGCTCTGGCCAGGAGACGGAGGCAACCGAATGAGAGCTACTGCGTCCCGCGTCGCTGCGATGCCTGTAGCGCCACAACCTGACCTCGATCTCGATGTCCGGACGCTGCGGTCCTGGCTTGCCGTCGATGAGGACGGCGACCCGGTCCTCGTGCTCAAAGACGATGACGTGACCGTGGTCGTCGACTTCGGGTTCGGCGGTGAGTGGGACCTGGCGATCCGGGCTGCTGAGGGCCTCGGCGACACGGCGCTGGCGTACGCGGCGAGGTTGCGGGAAGTGAGGGCCACGCAGGAGGCCATCCATCAGATGTCCTCGGCCCAGAAAGAAGGGCCGGCGGAGAACAAGGAGGAACCATGCGAGTGAGCAAGGACGGCGTGACCGTCGACCTGACCGGCGTCAGCTGGGTCAAGAGCAGCAGGAGCGGCCCGTACTCCGACAACTGCGTCGAGGTGACGGGCCTCAACGGGCCGCTCGTCGCGGTGCGGGACTCGAAGGACCCGGGCGGCGCGGTGCTGGCGTTCACGCCGGGTGAGTGGGACGCGTTCGTCGAGGGCGCACAGGGCGGCGAGTTCAACCGGGCCGGGTAACAGCGATGGTGTGGGGCGGCCCCTTGATGCTGCTATCACCAAGGGACCGCCACTCATCGTGACACTTCCGGGTGACACCCGGAACACGTGGAAGGCGGCGCAGCATGATCCTGCAAGACGACCTTCGCGGTGACGCGCTCCGGTTGGAGATCGCCATCGCGCTACTCCCCCTCGTCGGCCGCGTTCAACAGCTCCAGGACAATCGGGTGGTCGGCAACCGAGGCAACCGGCTGACTGACCAGGACGACCGGCGGCTCGTCATCGACCACGCGGCGCGGAGCTGGGAAGCGCTCGACCCGGCGCGACAGGCAGAATACGGCGCGGATCTGAGGTCAGCGCTGTACACGTACACCTGCGACTACGTCGACAATGTCGAGGCCGATGGTCCCGACGTCGACGAGGCGGACACGCGCACGTACGAGAGTGCGATGGAAGCGTTGTGGCGGCGGCACGCGGACGCCTTGCGTACGGCTGCAACAGACTGATGAACAGGGCCTCGGCATCGTCTGGTGTCGGGGCTTCGTCGCGTCGCGCTAGTCCTATCCCTCTGGAGGATCGACAGCGCGACTGCCACACAGTTAAGGTCTTGACAAGCTATGTTGTCGTCTTTGAATGGTGGGTCTCGGTGCCGATCGAGTACAGACCACCCAAGTACATAACCATCGTCAACGCGTTGCAGGCCCGCATCGAGGACGGCACGTACGCGTCCGGCGAGATGCTGCCCAGCGAAACCGCACTGATGGGCGAGTTCGACACGTCGCGGCCCACCGTCGTGCGGTCGCTGGAGATCCTGCGGCAGGCAGGCTGGATCGACACGCAGCAGGGCAAAGGCCGGTTCGTGCGGTCCAAACCAATTGAGCCGCGGTCGCTGCCGGCACACGCGGCGTCGCTGCTCGCCAGTGAGGTTGAGGGCCGACTCCGCATCATCGATGTCGGCGAGCTACCAGCTCCAGCACGAGCCTCGTCCGCACTCGATCTGAACGAGGGTGACCTTGTGGTGGTGCGTCGTCGGCTGGTCAGCGTTGACGGCCTGGGTCCGGTCGAGTTGGGCACGGTGTACGTGCCGCTCGATCTCGCCAAGGGCACAGCCGTCGGCTCGGCAGCGCCGCTCAGTGAAGGCGTCCTTCAACACCTGGCCGTGCGCAAAGGCATGCACTTCGATCACGTGACGGAGCGAATCTCGGCGCGGCCGGCGACGCACGAAGAGGCCGAGCTGCTGGACGTTGACCCTGACGGTTGGCTGCTCACAGCGTTGTTCGCTGTGTACGCCCGGGGTGGCAGGCCAGCCTTCGCGCTGGACATCGCAGTGCCGCCGGCACGGCATGAGTTCGAGGACTCGTTCGCGATTGCTTAGGTGGATGGCTCGCATTACTCGAATGCGAGCCATCGGCAAGTTTCTTCGTCTGAACACTTAACAAGCTAGGTTCCGTCGTTACACTTGAGTCACACATAACAAGTTAAGCAGTTGTCAGAGAGGAACGATTGTGGCGCTCAAAGGTGGTAGTCGGTTCTCGATCCGGTTCGAGGACGTTTTCCCTGCTGGATGCGTGCTCGTGCCGGACTCGATCGTCGAGGCGCAGGACTACAACGAGGTGACGAAGGCCCGCACGCCCGCGGTGGACAAGCTGACCGGTCAGCGGGTGTGGACGGTCCGGGTCATGGACATGGACCCCGACCTCGCCGGGCGGGCTCGTGAGGTGGCGGTCAAGATCTCGGCACCCGTGCAGCCGATCCCGGACAACGGCGCGCCGTTCGCGCCGGTGGAGTTCGACGGGATGACGGTCACGCCGTACGTCGGTCCGACCGGCAGGCTCGCGTACTCGTACCGCGCGAGCGGGTTCAAGCCGTCGGCGCGGAAGGCCGCCTGACCAGGAAGACAGCGCGGGGCGGTCTGTATGCCGTAGGAAGCCGGACCGCCCCGCTGCCGACCAAGCCCATTGCTGAGGTGTGGAAGGCGGTTTCATCATGCCCATTTCTGGGCGGCGTCGCCAAGCCTGCCCCGGCCAACTCCTGCTGCTCATGCCTGTTGCGCGCGATGCGCGCGGCCGTTTCACCCGCTGGTTCTCCGGGATGCCGCTGCAACTGCTGGCGGTCCGCCGGGACGTGCGAGGTCGGTTCGCTGCGCTGGCGCCTGCGTAGGAAAGGTCGAAGGTGAAGAACAACAACGTCCCGCTGGTCAACTTCCGGCGCCTGTCCGTTCCGGCGCCGTGGTGGCTGGTCATGTGGATCGTCATCCCGTACCTGCTGTTCAAGGCCACGGTCCTGCTTGTCCGGCTGATGCCGGTGCTGTGGCGCAACCGCATCTCCGTCACCCTCGCCGTGCTCGCGGTGTGGCTGTGGCACCGGCACGGCTGGGAAATCCTCGCCCTGTTCGCTGGTGTCGCCGGCGCGACGGTCGGGGTGTGGTGGTGGCGCTGGCGGCCGTGGTGCGAACGGCTGATCGTGCTGCCGGTGCTTTCGTGGTGGCAGCGGTTGTTCGTGTACCAGCTGCACTGGCGCGAGGCCATGACCGTCTGCCGCGGCGCGGAACGGTTCGACAGCCGGCTGAACGTCCCGAAGCTGCTCCGCGTCCGCTGCACCTATGCCACCGATGAGGTGCTGCTGCGGATGTCACGCGGCCAGAACCCGGACACCTACCACGCGGCGGCGGCAAACCTGGCCTACTCGTTCAACGCCCGCATCTGCCGCGTCTACTCCGGACGGCGGGACACGCCGAAGGCTCGGCACGGTCGGTGGGCGTGGCTGCTGCGGCTGGTCGACCGGTTCCGTTACCGCGACCGGCCGCGGCTGGTCTGGCTCGTCTTCGTTCGCCGCGACCCGCTCCGCCGCACCATCCCCTCGTTTGACGTGCCGGACGCGACCGACCTGGAGGCGCTGCCGCTCGGGCTGCGTGAGGACCTGGTCCGGTACGTTCTGCGGCTCCTCGCAACCCACGTCCTGATCGTCGGCGCGACCCGCGCGGGCAAAGGCTCGGTGCAGTGGTCGCTAATTCGGGCGTTGGCCCCGGCGATCCGGTCGGGGTTGGTGCGGCTGTGGGGCATCGACCCCAAAGGCGGCGTTGAACTGTCCCTCGGCCGGGAGCTGTTCAGCCGGTACGAGTACGCCACCGTCCCGCCTATGGTCGCGATGCTGGAGGAACTCGTCGAGGTGATGCGGGAGCGGCAGGCCCGCATGCAGGGCAAGACCCGCGCGCACACCCCGACCCTCGAAGAGCCGCTGTACGTGCTGATGGTCGACGAAATCCTCGCCCTCGTCGCCCTGCTCCAGGACACCGACCTCCGCGCCAGGGCCAAAGCTGCGCTCGCGATGCTCCTCACCCAGGGCGCGGGCCTCGGGGTGCTCGTCATCGGCGCAACACAGGACCCGCGCAAAGAGGTCGTGGAGTTGCGCGACTTCTTCCCGACCCGGATCGCGTTGCGGCTCAACGAACCCAACCACGTCGACCTCGTCCTCGGACAGGGCTCCCGCGCCCGGGGCGCACTCTGCGACCAGCTTTCCGCGCGGCCGTCGATGCGGGGCATCGGATACGTCGTCCTCGACGATCGTCCCGAACCTGAGCGGGTCCGGTTCGCGTACGTCACCGACGACGAAATCCGCGACATGGCAGCCACCTACGCCGCACCAGTGATCGTCAAGCCGACGCCGATCCCGCGACAGGGACGCCACACCAACAAGCAGAAGCGCACGGCCGGGCCGCTGCTGCCCGACAGCCTCGCCGGGTTCCTGGACGGAGACCCGGCATGACCGACGACCGGCGGTTCTACCGCCTTCGCGCACCACACATCACCAACGGCTCATCCGCCGTGACCGTCCGCGTGACCGACGGCGAAGACCTCTACCTCGCGGTCGGTGCGGGCCGCCGGCGGATGTACCTCACCCCCGCTGAGGCGTGGGCGCTGTGGCGGTGCCTGTCCGAAGCTGTCGCCTCCACCGGCGAACCGCCGGACTGGATCCGCGTCCCGATCGCTGCGAAGACCCGATGAGGGGAGTACCAGAGATGCGTCAGCACGCCGAGGGTGTGGTTCTCGTCGTGATCCTGCTCGTCGTCGGTGCCATGGCGGGAGCGGCGTCGTTCACTCATGTCCATGACTGGACGATGGCGAACTCTCCGCAGGGGACGGCGGACTGGTTCGGCTGGGCCAATGCCGCGATCTCCGAACTCGTCCCGATCGCCTGCGCGCTGGTGATCCGGCGTCGCCGGCGGACCGGTGAGTCGGTGCGGTACCCGTTCGGCGTCCTGGCTGCCGCGGTCGCGCTGTCGTTGTCCGCTCAGCTGGCGGTGGCGAAGCCGGGACTCTCCGGTGGGCTGCTCGCTGCGGTGCCCGCGCTGGCGTTCATGGCCCTGGTGAAGCTCGTGCTGTCCACGAAGCCGCAGCCGGTACCGCAGGAGCCGGCGCCTGTGGTCGTCGACCAGGTCCCGGCGCCCGAACCGGTCGCGGCCGTCGTCCCGGTCTTCCAGCGCCTCAACGGCGCGATCCCGTCCGGTGTCGTCAAGTGAAGGAGGCCCCAATCGTGAACCCCTTGCAGACCCTCGTGGAAGCCTTCGCCGATCGGTTCCATGCCTCGTCCGACGCTCGTGCCCACGCGCAGGGGCTCGTGGTGCAGCGGCTGCCGTGGGGCGGTCGTCGCATCGGTCACCCGATGGTCGGCCAGTACGCCGCCGCTCGCCGCGAACGGCTGCTTCGCGGTGACGCCGACGTCGTCGACCGGATGTTCCTCGACGCCCGGCACCCGGCGGGCCGCCGATGACCGTCGACACGCTGCCCGGCCTCGAAGCCGAACCGGAAGCCGCCCCGCGCCCCGGATCACGCGCCGCCCGCATGCTGATGCCCCTCGCCGCGGACGTCGTGAAGGACATGGCGACCGAGTACGGCGTCTGCCTCCGTCCGGTCGGCCTGCGCCGCACCGACCTCGCTACCGGCCAGACCGAAATCATCGACATCCCGTGCGGCGCTACTCGCGAGGACAAGTGCGTCCCGTGCGCGAAACGAGCGAGACGGCTACGGAAGACGCAGATCCGCGAGGGCTGGCACCGCGTCGACGAGCCGGCGCCCGCCCCCGTGCCTGCGACGGAGGAGCATCGCTCGCTGATCAGCCTGCGGGCGAACCTCGAGTACTTCCGGGATCAGGCGGTCCGGGAGTCGAAGTGGGATGAGGTCGGCGAGGTCGACGAAGCGATCCGCGAGGTGGAGGAGGCCATCGCGGGGGAGGGTCTGCGCGGCACGGTCGCCCCGTCGCACGACAAGCCGGAGGAACCGAAGCGGCAGCGTTCGACCCGTCGTCGTCAGGACGCCCCGGCCCTGCCCCGGCAGAAGGTTCAGCCGCGTACGGTCGGCCGCGTCTACACCGCTCCGGACGGTACCGAGCACCGGCCGTCGATGTGGCTGACGATGACGCTCGACTCGTACGGTCCCGTACGGGAGGACGGCTCACCCCTCGACCCGTCCCGCTACGACTACCGGCGCGCAGCCTGGGACGCGATCACGTTCCCGCGGCTGCTCGACCGGTTCTGGCAGAACCTGCGCCGCTGCGTCGGCTGGAACGTCCAGTACGCGGGCTGTGTCGAGCCGCAGCGTCGTCTCGCGCCGCACTCGCACTTCGCGATCCGCGGCACCATCCCCCGCACTGTCCTGCGTGAGGTTGCGGCGGCCACGTACCACCAGGTGTGGTGGCCGAAGATCGGCGATCCGACGTGCAGGCCGCTATGGGACGCCAACGCGGAGGAGTGGTGCGACTCGGAAACCGGCGCCCCGCTCCAGACGTGGGACGCGGCACTCGACGCCATCGACGACGACCCGGACGCCGAGCCGGCGCACGTGATCCGGTTCGGCAAGCACGTCGACGCTCGCGGGGTCGCGGCCGACAGCAAGGACATAGACCGGACGGTCGGCTACATCACGAAGTACATCACCAAATCCGCAGCCGATTGCCACACCGTGACGACCGACCGGCAGCGGGCGCATCTCGAACGCTTCTGGCACGAACTCCGGGTCACGCCGTGCTCGGAACGATGCGCGAACTGGCTGCTCTACGGCATCCAGCCGAAGAACGCGCACGGCAAACTCCGGCCCGGCAACTGCAAGGGCCGCGTCCACCAGCGCTCCACCCTCGGCATCGGCGGTCGGCGCATCCTCGTGTCCCGCGACTGGTCCGGCAAGACCCTCGCCGACCACCGCCACGACGCCCGCGCCTGGGTCAAAGCCCTCCTCGGCGCGGCCGGTGGTATCGACCAGGTCCCGGTGCCCGAAGCCGGTGACGGTTCTCCGACCTCGATCGCGTGGGAGCTGGCGAAGCCGAACGACCCGGACATGCCACCGATGCGACATCGCCTCCTACGGGCGCTGGCGCAACGCATGCAGTGGCGTAGCGCCATCAACGCTGCCAGAGATCGGGCGGCGCAGTACCAGCAGAGATCCGGCGACAACGGGGAGGAACGCAACGGTGAGTGACCGGCTGTTGAAGGTCGCAGAGGTGGCCGAACGGCTCGGAGTGACGGAACGGTTCGTGCGCCGGCTGATCGCCGAACGCCGGATCGAATACGTCAAAGCTGGCACCCATGTACGGATCAAAGAGCATGCGCTCGCTGTCTACATCGATGAGTCCACTGTGGAGCCGATCCGCATGGGCCTGCACAGCAACGGATTGGTGGCGTGATGAGTGACAAGAAGCGCCGGAGGTTCGGAGCCGTTCGGCAACTTCCTTCCGGGCAGTGGCAAGCGCGCTACTCCGGGCCGGACGGCCAGATGCATCCCGCGCCGCAGACGTACCCGACCAAGTCACTCGCCGAGCGATACCTCAGCGTGACAGAGGGCGATATCGCGTCGGGCCGCTGGATCTCACCTCTCGCGACGAAGATGCCCATCTCGGAATGGGCCGACCAGTGGTTCACCGCGTCGCAGTCGCGCTGGAAGGTCAAGACGCAGGAGACGTACCGCTCGGTCCTCGACCGGCTGATCAAGCCGCACCTCGGGAAGGTGAAGATCGGTGCGCTCCGTCCGCTCGCAGTGACGCGGTGGGTCGGCACGCTCGCCGAGACCGTGAGCGCGTCCCAGGTCCGGCAGGCGTACCGGCTCCTGTCGCAGATCATGGCCTCGGCCGTCGACAACGGCATGATCCCGGTGACTCCGTGCCGGGGTGGGCGCGTCGCTGGCCTTCCTCGTCTGCCGCATGCCAAGCCGAATGTCCTCACCCCTGCGGACGTCGCCCGCCTTTCGGCAAAGTGCGAGCTGCCCGATCGGGTCCTGGTGCTGCTGCTCGCGTACGCCGGACTGCGGATCGGTGAGGCGCTGCCGCTGCGTCGCCGATCGTTCGACGTGCCGGGCCGCCGGCTCATCGTCGCCGAGGCGGTGTCGCAGGTCCGCGGCGGCTCGGTGGTCGGTACACCGAAGAACCATCAACAGCGGGAGCTGATCCTGCCCGCGTTCGTGGTCGACGCGGTGACGGAACTGCTCGGCAACTTGCCCAAGGGTGAGGACGTGTTCCTGTTCGGCGGTCGGCAGAAGCACACGAGCGAGCGACAGCAGAGCTACTACGGCTTCCGCACCCGGTTCCGCGAGGCGGTCAAGGCGGCTGGCCTCGACGGCGTGAAGCCGCACGACCTGAGGGCCACGCACGCGTCCTGGGTGTCCGACTCGCACGGCATCCTGGTTGCCGCCGCTCGGCTTGGCCACGCCGACGCCAGCGTCACGACCAGGCATTACGCCCGTCCGCTCGGCGGCAAAGATGCTGAGGTCGCGGCGCATCTCGACAAGGTGGCGCGGAAGGCGAGTGGCACGCGAATGGCACGCAAGATCAAGAAGGACGTGCAATAAGCGTCTGACCTGGTGCCCCCGGCAGGATTCGAACCTGCGACACACGGTTTAGGAAACCGATGCTCTATCCCCTGAGCTACGAGGGCGCGGAGCACAGTGTACCGACGCCCACGCTGACCTGCGTCGGCATATCCCGCCCCGGCGTGACCTGGCTTCGTTCGGGCTGGTGGGAGCGGGGCCCGATCACACAACCGGCGTTTGCGATGGGCGGGGTCCGTCCGTTATGCCCGATTGGTTTGCGTTGACCCTCGGTGGCTCGCTTCGCCGAGCACTCATCGAGTTCCTGCGACAGACCGGGCAGGCCCTTCCGCCGACTTCGTCGCCGAGGCGATCGACGTTCTGACCGAGCAAGGGCCGGCGCTCGGTAGGCCACTGGTCGACAATCGGCTCAAGGGCAGCCTGTATCAGAACATGAAGGAGCTACGACCGGGCTCCAGCGGCAGCTCCGAGGTTAGGATGATCTTCGCGTTTGATCCGGCGCGCGAGGCGATCTTCCTGGTGGCAGGAGACAAGACCGGGCAGTGGCAAGCGTGGTATCGCAACGCGATCCAACTTGCGGGCACTCGGTACGCCGACCATCTCGCGGCGCTGAAAGAGGAGGGTCAGTTGTGACCGAGGCTTCGAACTGGCGGGACGTCAAGGCCAAGGCGCGCGCCGCAGACCCGACTTGGGACAGCGCCGAGCGGGTTGCTCGCCGCCAGCAGATGCGAGAGCAGATGCTGGCCTCGGTCAGCGGTGCTCAACTGGCTGAGATCCGTAAACAGCTCGGGATGACGTAGGCCCAACTCGCTGAAGCGACCGGGCTGACGTAGGCGCGCATCAGCCAGATCGAGAACGGCGACGCCGTCGGCCTGGAGACGCTTCGAGCCTGTGTGGTCGGGCTCGGCGGCCAGCTCGATATCGTCGCCCGCATCGGCAATATCCAGCTCAACGTGGTCTGAGAACGACGTCCGCTCAGGGTGGCATTGGCAGGCTGGAGCAGTCGGCTCACTTTGCCAGTGGCCGAGCACGCGCGCCGGAATCACCCGTCGCCTGGTTGTGCCGTGAACCGTCACCCCTGGGGCGGTGAAGACGGTCAGCTGCCGGTAGGTGTAGGTGAGGCCGTCTGGGGTGAGCTCGATGGAGTTCACATGCAAGAGGAGGAAGGACGCATGACTGAGTTCCACGACTGGGACGACATCCGCGCCGAGCTCGACGATGGAGGCATCGACGCGCTGGCCGCTGAGCGGGTCCGAACCGAAGCGTGGGTCAGCGCCTTCCACCTCGCCGAGGAACGCCTTCCCGCGGCGGGTCGGACCGACCGTGCTGCGCTCGGGTCGCTCGCAGGACAGGTCGATCTCAGCGGCGACTGGGACTCACCTTCGACGAACGCTCGGATCGCCGCCGAATTCGGGATTGGTGGGTGACCCGGCTTCTGCCGTGCAACCACTTCGTGTCTGGATATCACCCGATCGGCGGTAACGGTCGTTGACCGAAGCATCCAGCATCGACGGCGTGGACATTTCTGCGGTGATGGTTGACCTCGCGCGGCGGCGGCCGCTCTTCCACTCGGAACGGGACTTCCAGTTCGCCCTTGCCTGGTCCATCCAGCAGCGCTACCCGCACGCTGAACTGCGCCTGGAACCGCGCCCGAACAGGGGCATCCACCTCGACCTGCTCGTACACCTTGCGCAACGACGCATCGCAATCGAGATGAAGTATCTCGTCGCAGCGTTCGGTGGCACGCTCGGCGTGGACCGTTTCGACCTGCCCAACCAGGGCGCCCACGACATCGCTCGGCATGACGTCGTCAAGGACCTGGTCCGCCTTGAACGGCTCCTCGCCGACGGGTACGCCGACGAAGGTGTTGGTCTCACGCTCACCAACGATTCAGCCTACTGGCGGCCGGGTATGAGGAACACAACGATCGATGCGGCGTTCCGCATCCATGAGGGCCGCACGCTTAACGGCGCGCACGAGTGGTCGCCCACAGCGGGCGCCGGGACCACCCACAAGCGTGATGTGCCACTGACCCTTACCGGCAGCTATACCTGCGCCTGGCACCACTTCGCCAACGTCGCGGCCGACGATGGCCGGGTTGTAGAACTGCGGTACCTCACACTTTCTGTTCGCGAACCGGGCCGGCCGACCCCGGTGGCCGCCGTCGTACCGCGGGTCGTGTCGACGACCGGCGCGCTGACCGCACGCGACGAGATCCTCCTCGCCGTTGCTGACATCCTGCGACGATCCGGACGTGCGGAGTTCGACCTGAGCGACGTCCTGGCCGAGATGCGCCAGCGCGGCAGCCGGTACGCCGAATCGACGATCCGGACTCACGTTGTGTCGCGCATGTGCGCGAATGCACCCGATCATCACGCGACGACCTTCGACGACTTCGAAAATGTCGGTCGGGGCCGGTATAGGCTGCGTCGTTAGAGCGGAGGCCACACTCGGCTGCTGCGGACCATGGATCGCTTTATTTGCAGTGCTATTGCGTTTCGCTGGACGCCCCCAGGTCGGGCCATGGTCCGGCCTTTCGGGCGAGCAGCACCACGCCGTCGTGTCAGCGCCGCAGCCGTTCTGCGCTGGCGCGTTCGACCTCCGGGAGCGGCAGGTCGAGGCGGTTCGCGAGAGCTTCCAGCGGTGGGCGTCGCGGCAGCCTGAGCCTGCGCTCATAGCGGGACAGCTCATGGCGGGTATCCGGTACTCCCAGCGACTGACGCTGTGCACGGCGGAGCCATGCCTTAAATGTGTACACAATCGGGTACACTTTAGCCATGTTGATTGAGACGCTTTCCGTTCGAGAAGCTCGCGAGCAGCTGCCAACGGTCCTCGAGCGCTTCCGCAAGGGCGACCGTACGCCGGTCGGTGTGGGGTCGCACCGGAAGACTGAGGCGATCATGGTTTCCGTTGAGGTCTTCGACGAGCTGACCGCCGAACGGAATCAGTCTGTGGCGCAAGCCGCCGCCTCCGTGCGAGCCGAAGGGCTCACGATCAGCTCGGCCGCCGAGACGATCATGGAGCGCTGGGCTCGCGGTGAACTCAGTACGACCCAGATGCGAGAGCTGGTTCGGCAGCTCCACACCTCATGACCGTCGACCCGTACAGCGACCCAGCCTCCGGGGTGCTCCGCAATCGGTTCGGTATCACCGACCCGGACCGTCTCCGCGTTGTGGAGGCCGACCTGACCGCAGCGGCGCTGGCGGACCTTGGCACCCGGATCTTGCCCGGCGGCTACGATCTCGTCCACCTGCGCCTGTTCCACGCCGAGATCTTCGGTGATCTGTACCCGTGGGCGGGTGAGATTCGAACCGTGGGCATCACCAAGAGCGATCCCTTCTGCCTGCCGCAGCATATCGAGGCGTACTCGGGCGAGGTGTTCAACGCGTTGGGGAAGGAGCGCTTCCTGCGGAACCTGTTGAGGGAAGACTTCATCGCTCGGCTGACGCACTACTTCGCCGAGGTGAATGCGATCCACCCGTTCCGAGAGGGAAACGGCCGGGCGCAGCGAGCCTTCTTCCGCCAGTTGAGTCGAGAGGCCGGCTGGCCGATCGACTGGTCGGGCCTTGACCCGCAACGCAACGCCGAAGCATCGATGGCGTCGCTTCGGGGTGACAACACCCTGCTGCAGGAGATGCTCGACTCGCTCGTGAGCCGGTGATCCGCTCGGGTCGGTGGCGTCGCAAAGGAGGCCGTTCAGGGCGTCGGACGCGGCGCAGGTCGGTCGAGGGCTGGCGAAGGCGTGAATCCTCACCGGAGTTCGCGGTGTCTAGAACGGTCGGTCGATGTCCCAGCGGTCTTTGAGGACGAGGTAGATCGTGCCTATCCAGCCTTCGTCCTCGAATCCGGTGGCTTCCTGCGCGACTCTGACGAACCCGTCCGGTACGGCAACGGCGCAGGCGCGGCGGAACTGCTCCCGTGCATGATCTGCTCCTCGGACCTGCGGCGCCACCAAAAGGTCCTGGCCGTCGGGAACAGCGTCTGCAAGGTACCCGCCGACAGCGTTGATCAGCTCCGCGCGCTCGCCGAACGCACCCGGTTCGATGCGGATCCGGTTGCTGTACAGCTCGACCTTCATGTCAGGCGGCAGTTGAGCCTGGTAGTGCTCCCAGCAAGCGGTGATCTGGTCGGACTGGGCTGGTGTCGGTGCGGTGATGCCGAAGGTGGTGGCGAGCGGTTCGAATCGGAGCCCCTGCCATTCGATGCTGCCGGTGGTGGTGTCCACCCGCTCCACGGCGATCACGGCGTCGCCGATGTGCCGTCGAGCCGCAGCGCGAGCCTCGGCCAGGCCCGCTTCGTCGTGGCCGGCTTCGACCGTCAGCTCGTCACCGGTGGACAGAAACACGGCCCAGACGCCGCCGTACCGGCGCTGGTAGGTGATGGAGATTGGATCCATGGGGCGAACTGTGCCATGAAACGCACGGCCACGTAACGTCGAACACCAGGGGCAGCTTGCTCAGATGTGAGAGCAGATGCTGGCCTGAGGAGGCGGCGCTCAACTGACTGACATTCGCCAGCAGTTCGGCGTGACGCGAGCAGACGGTTGATGCCGTTTCACCCGCGGACGAGTCCTATTGCTGCCGCGCCTGAGCGCTCACCGAGCCAGGCGGTGCCGCAAGGCGTTCTTCGGAGTGGTGTGGGTGCGGTACAGCGGGCTGCACGGCATGGCGGCCAGCCATGCCTCCAGGTCGTCGAGCTCCCGTCCCCTGCAGCGTTCGGCGAGGACCGTGAACTCGGTCATGATCCCGACGACGCTGCGGTTGGCGGTCGGGGCGATCCGTCGGCTGCTCATATGTTTCGACCTCGGCAGCGACCAGCTCGTTGTCAGTGCCGTACGCAGCCATGATCGCGGCGATGCGGTCGGCGGCACGGGACAGCGCGGTGGCGGCGGGTGCGAGCGGAACAAGGATCGGCAGCAGGGTCGTCTCGTTGACCAGCAGTCGCCCGAGTACTCGTTGAGCGCCGATCAAACGTATATACTCTTAATCGAGGTTGGATATATGGGGGCTGCCATGACCAAGAAGCTCATCGACATCGACTTGGATGCCCTGGCGGAGGCGACGGCCCTGCTCGGAACGAAGACGCAGAAGGACACCATCAACACCGCGCTCCGTGAGGTTGCTGCCGTTCAGCGTCGCGCCAAGGCACTGGCCGAGCTGACCGAGATCGCTGCTACCGGTGCGTTCGATCACCTGCTTGACAAGAGGAACTACCGTCCGTGAGCACAGTTCGGTTTCTCGCCGACACGAGTGCCGTGGTGCGCCTGTTCCGCAACCAGCGGGTGCAGGACCTGTGGCAGCCGCAGTTGCGGGCCGGCGTGATCGGCATCTGCACTCTCACTGAGCTGGAGTTCCTTCGCGGAGTGCAGTCCAAGGCTGACCACGACCGGTATGCCGCGCTGCTGGGATCGGTGTTCGCGTGGGTGGTGACCCCGGATGACGTGTGGCACCGAGCCACCGAGGTTCAGCAGATGCTCGCGGACGGTTCGGCGCACCAGGGACCCAGCGCGGTCGACCTGCTGGTAGCGGCGACCGCGGAGCTGTCCGGCCTGTCACTGCTGCACTACGACCACGACTTCGAGACGATCGCCCGGTCGACCCAGCAATCGACCACGTGGCTGGCGGCCCCCGGCTCGATCGACTGACCCGGGCATCGACTTGCCTCGCCTGTGGTCACGCAATGGGGCGTGGCCCTTGCTCGTCCGCGACGCGGGCGACGTGGAGCAAAGCGCGCCCGCTGCCGGCGGCAACCTCGCCGAGTTCCACGGTGGGATCGTTCGGGTCGAAGGTGGCTTTCTCCGCCCATCGCGTCTCTGTCTCGTAGGCGCCGATCGGCACAGGGGTGCGAGCCGCATGCGGTTCTGAGGTCATCGGTATGTTCTCTCGATCAGGTTGAGGCACTCAACTGACAGTGCTGACGTACAGGCCGGCGCGTTCCAGGCGGTCCAGCAGGCTCGGCTTGCGGGCGTGCTCCTGGCGCAACTGGTGGATCCGGCCGCGGAACGTCTTGCGTTGGCCGTCGCGTTCGCTGAGTGCCTTCAGGTCGGTCAGCAGGGCGACCGCCGTGTCGTACTCCTTCGGCTTCTTGGTCGCGATCAGCTCTGCCACCCGCTGCCACGCTCGCTCCGGGTCGGCGGCCAGGTCATCAAGGCGCTGCTCGCGGGCAGCCGCGGCCGCCGCTTCCCGGCGAGCCTGTTCGGCCGCGTTGCGCACCGCTTTCCGCTGTTGCCGCGCTGTCCAGAGGGTCTCCGCGCCAGCGAGCAGCTCGCCCACCGTGCGTTCGCCGCCCGCGGGCTCGGTGGCCGTGCCGCTGCCGTACCGGCGCAGCAGCTCGGCGCGAAGGTGCACGCCGTCGCCGCGGAGCAGCCGCACGATGGCCTCGTCCTTGTCGGCCGCAGGCAGCTGCTTCACCCATGTGGCGAGCGCCGCTGCGGAGGGCGCCTTCGTGGTCAGCGGCGCGCTGGCCTGGGCCGCCGTTTCGAGGAGGTCCTCGTCCAGGCGCAGGAAGCTGGCGAGGCTGCGCAGCGGACCCGACAGTTGTGCCAGGCCGGGCGGTATCGCCGGCTCCAGCGAATCCTCGTCCAGCTCCTGGTTCTGCACGCACAGCAGCCATGCCAGGTAGAGCAGGCGGGTGTCGCCAGCGGCCAGTTCCGCCCGGACGGGGACGATCGACGCGAGGGCGTCCTCGTCCTCCCACCACTCCTCGTCGCCGTCCTCGTTCTCACTGTGGAGGTCGAGGATCACATGCTCACCCGTGGCCGATGAGGACACGCCGTAGGTCGCGGCGAGCGCCGGGTCCAGCAGCGACTTCGGCAGCCGCAGCATGATCCGGCGGGTGCCCCAGTTCGCCAGGTACAGGTGGGCGTCGAAGTACCGTCGCATCCAGTCGCGGGGATCGGCCTTCAGGTCGCCCCACTCGTAGGTGTTGACGAAGCTCGACGCGCTGATCCGGCCGCGGGTCGACACCGCCCGCAGCTCGGCCTGCTCCGCCGCGGTCAGCGGCCGGTCGATCGCCACGAACTCGTAGTACTGGTACTCGCTCACGGGTCATCCGCCCCAGTGCCGGTAGGCGTCGATCCACTGCGCGCCGGCCGGCGGCGGATCCGGCAACGGGAGGTCCAGGATCGCGATCGCCTGCCGTTCGCGGCCCCGGTGGCAGATCGCCACGATCCGCTGGCCGGTCAGGTCAACCTTCCGGACCGTGACCTCGACGCCGAGGACCTGCGTCGTGAACGGCAGGGCGAGGTTGTCCTCGATCATGGTGTACAGGCCGGTCAGCTGCTCGTCCTCGTTGTAGCAGTCGACCGTCGCCTCCTCGACCAACGCATCGAGCTGTTTCCGGCTCAGCGAACTCACCGTGGCAGCGTAGCCCGACCATCGGCAGCGGTGACGATGAACGGGCCAGGATCGCGCGTGCGACGATCCTGTCATGGGCGCCGACGTGACGGTGGACAGTGAGCTTGCCCGGGTGCGTCGTGAACTGGAGCGTTTGCGGGCGGAGAATGTGCGCCTGTCGCGTCTGCTGGACCTGCGGGGTTAGGACACCGCTCCGCCGCCGGAGCAGTTGTCGGCGGCCGTCGCGCCGCCGGGCCTGGTCCAAATGGCGTCGCCGGTGGCGGACAAACTGGCCCTGTACGCCGACCGGTTCCGGGCCCGGGCGGACGTATACGCATTGCGTTGGGAGAACAACCGAACCGGCGCGAGCGGGTGGATGCCCGCGGTCGCCGGCGGTTGGCGCAAGGGAGCCGATCGGAGAGCTGTCACGTATCTCCCGCTTACCGCCGAGGTCGTCTCGGCGCACCTGGTGGGTGACGTCTTCATCGGGCTGTACCCACTGCTCAGCGACAACTCATGTCACTTTCTCGTAGCGGACTTCGACGGCCCGGCCGCGATGCTCGACGCGCTCGCCTACACCAAGGCGGCACGCGCCGGCGGGGTGCCGGCGGCGCTGGAGATCTCCCAGTCCGGGCGTGGCGCACACGTGTGGGTGTTCTTCACCGAAGCGATCTCCGCCGCCGTTGCCCGCTGCGTCGGTACCGCGCTGATCCACGAGGCCACGGTGCTGCGCGGCACGATGGACCTGCGCTCCTACGACCGGCTGTTCCCGAACCAGGACGTGCTGCCCGAGGGCGGCTTCGGCAACCTGATCGCCGCGCCGTTGCAGGGCCGCCGGCGCAGGGACGGGTTGACGGCGTTCCTCGACCTGGCGACGCTGGAGCCGCACGAGGACCAGTGGGCGTACCTGTCGACCCTCGACCGGCTCAGCCCGGGCGACGCGGCCAGGGTCGCTCGGCGCGCGAAACAGGCGGTCGTCGGCGCCGACGTCGCCACGTTGAGCAGATCCGACGCCACGAAGGTGCATCCGCCGCTTCCCGCAATCCTGCACGCGGAGCTCGGCGCCGGGTTGAGCGTCGACGCGGCCCAGCTGACCCCTGCGGCGTTGTCCACGTTCAAGCACGCGGCATCCATGGCCAACCCGAAATTCTACGAACTGCAGCGCCTGCGCAAATCCACCTGGGACACGCCGCGGTTCGTCCGCGGGTACGACCTCACCGTCGACGACCGCCTGGTCCTGCCACGCGGACTGCGCCACACCGTCGAAGCGATCGTCGAGCGTGCCGGATCGCGACTGGCCATCGCGGACGTGCGGAATCCTGGCCGCGAGATCGACGTCGCCTGCACAGCACAACTCGACACCAGACAGAGCGCGGCGGTCGGCGCGTTGCTCGCGCATGACGACGGCGTCCTCGTCGCACCGCCAGGCTCGGGCAAGACAGTCATGGCCTGCGCGGTGATCGCCGAGCGGGGCACGGCGACCCTCGTGCTCGTGGACCGGAAGGCACTGGCCGAGCAGTGGCGCACCCGGATCGAGCAGTTCCTGGGCATCAAGCCAGGGCAGGTCGGTGGCGGCAGGCGCAAGCTCAGTGGGGTGGTGGACATCGCCATGCTGCCGTCGCTGGCCAGGCGTGACGACGTCGCCGAACTCACCAACGGCTACGGGCACGTCATCGTCGACGAATGCCACCATCTCGCGGCCGCCGCGTACGACCACTCGGTCAAACGCATGGCCGCGCAGTTCTGGCTCGGCCTCACCGCCACCCCGGCGCGGCGTGACGGACTCGGCGAACTCGTCCTCTGGCAACTCGGACCGGTCCGGCACACGATCACGCATGACCCGCCCGGCAACGAGCAGGGCACACTGCTGGACGCCTGGGAGACTGACGCGGGACCACGGCGGCTGCTGTACCTGCATGAGACCGCCTTCGAGTTCCGTTCCGGTGACGCCGAGCCGTCCACTGCGATCGCGGAAGCACACCGCGCCATCGCGGTCGACGAGGCACGCAACGCACAGCTCGTCGCCGATGTGACCGCTGCCCTGCAGCGCGGGCGCAACTGCCTGGTGCTCACCAGGCGGGTCGCACATGTGGAAGCGCTGAACTCCGCGCTCGCTTCGCGGGGCAGTCAGGCGTACGTGCTGCAGGGCGGCATGTCGACCAGCGACCGGCGTGCCATCGTGAGCCGGCTCGCGGACGCCAAGGCCGGAGACGGCGTACTGGTCATCGGCACAACGCCGTTCATCGGTGAAGGCTTCGACGCGCCGGCCCTCGACACACTGTTCCTGGCCGCTCCGGTCTCCTACGACGGGCTGCTCATCCAGTGCGCCGGCCGGGTGATCCGTGCCGCGCCCGGCAAGGACGTCGCCGAGGTCCACGACTACCACGACCGCGCCACGCCGATCCTCGCTGCCTCGCTCCAGCGCCGCATGCCCGGCTACCGCGCGCTCGGCTTCACCAGGGCGTAGCACGCCTATTGGCCCCCCGCGGTAAGCACAGAAATGGTGCGCTGCGGAGCGGTCTCAGCTGAGACCTGCGCGCTCCAGCCGGTCCAGCAGGCTCGGTTTGCGTGCATGCTCCTGACACAGCTGGTGCATCCGGCCGCGGAACGCTTTTGCGCTGGCCGTCCCGCTCGCCGAGTGCGTTCAGATCGGCAAGCAGCGCGACCGCGGCGCCGTACTTGATCGCCAGGTACGGGAAGGTGGTGGCGGTCGAGCTTGTACAACGCCTTCCACCTCAACATCCGTGCCCTACCACCGGATGGTGGTATAACAGGTGGTATGACGCTGGCAATCAAACGGACGCTGTCGATGCGCCCTGAGGTCGACCGGATGTTGACCACGCATGTCGATCGCACACCCGGGGCGACGCTCTCCTCGACGGTCAATGCCGCGCTGGTGGAATATCTCGAGGCGGCCGCCTTGGAGTCCTACCGGCAGTGGGATGCGGACGCGGATCCGGACGAGCGTGGTGCTTTGGATGCGTTTGCGGCCCAAGATGACAAGACGTGGGCGGCCGGGTGAGGCGGGGAAGCATCCTGCAGTATGTCGTCGGCAGCCACCGGCTGAGGGTTGTCGTCGTCACCGCAGACCGGTACAACCCCAGTCACGGCCTTGTGGCTCCGTTGCGGGAGCGAGCCGCACCGGACCTTGTGCCCGCGTTCCTTGTGCCCCTGGATCGGCAGGACTGGCCGAGCGCCGCCGTGATCGACCTTTCTCGGGCAAGGTCCCTGGACCCAGAATCGGTCGCCGGACCGGCCGGTCAACTTACCCACACGACCCTCAACACTTTGGCAACCGCCGTTCGCACCTACTTCGGCGCCGTGGACTGAGTGCAAGGATGTGGTATCAGCCGAAGCGGCGCTGGTAGAGCGCCGGGGACGCGGCAGGAAAGGTCCAAGGCTCACATGCGACTCCGCGATCGTTCGGGGCGGTAGCTTCTCCTGAAGCAGGATGCGTGCGCCGCGGGAGTCTCCGAGCGTCAGGGCGCGGCGATCATGCGCTACCAGGCAATGACCGTTGTCGCTGCCGGACCGGAACGCTGGCGGGTAGGAGGCCCCGGGTTTCGTGGGGGCCGGGTATGCGCCTAGCGTGGTCGGCTATGCATGGCGCGAGCGAGGTGCCGGATGACGGTCTGGCTGCCGATGAGGTAACCGTCCGCTTGACTGGGGCGGAGGCGCTGGCCGATGTGCTGGCCGTGCTGCAGTTGTGCGGCGCGGGCAAGTTGCGCTGCAGCGAGAAGACCCAGCGGCCGGCTGCCGCCACCGTTGCGGGGGTGGCCGAGGTGTTGGCCGGCGGGGACTTCTATCCTTCGGAGCCGATCGCGGCGTTCGCCTGGCCGCTGCTGATCCAGGCCGGTGGGCTTGCCGAACTGGCTGGTGGCCGGTTGCAGCTGACGGCGAAGGGTCGTGCCGCGTTGGGTCGGCCGCCGGCCGAGACGGTCCGGGCGCTGTGGCGCTCCTGGGTCGGTAAGGCGGTCATCGACGAGCTGAGCCGGGTCGAGCACATCAAGGGCCAGCGCACCGCCAACACGCTGACGTCGGCGAAGACCCGTCGGCAGGCGGTTGCTGCGGCGCTGTCCAGTTGCCCGGTCGACGAGTGGGTGGCGATCGACGACCTGTTCGACAGGATGCGCCGCGGTGGGTTGTCGCCGACGGTGGCGCGCAGTGAGCGGGCGTTGTGGCGGTTGTATCTCACCGATCGGGAGTACGGCAGTCTGGGCTACGCCGGGTTTGCGGACTGGCCGATCCTGGAGGGCCGGTACACCCTGGCGGTGCTGTTCGAGTATGCCGGCACGTTGGGTCTGTTCGACCTGGACTACACCGACCCGGTCGGCGCCCGGGATGACTTCCGCGGCAATTGGGGCACCGACGAGCTGGAGTATCTCAGCCGCTATGACGGGCTGCGGGCGGTGCGGCTCAACGCCCTGGGCGCCTACGCGCTGGGCCTGAGCGACCGCTACGAGGCGCCCACGGCGGATGCTGTGGTGGCCGGCGTGTTGAAGGTGCTGCCCAACCTGGACATCGTGGTCACCGGTGAGTTGCCGCCGGTCGACCGGCTGATGCTTGACGCGTATGCGCACCGTACCGCGGACCGGGTGTGGGCGTTGCGTGAGGCGACCCTGCTGGCTGCGCTGGACGCCGGTCGCGGTCTCGATCAGTTGCGCGAGTTCCTGGCCGCCCGCGCGACCCATGAGTTGCCCAATCCGGTGACCACCCTGCTGGCCGATGTCGCGGCGCGTGCCGGGCGGCTCCGCAACCTTGGTGTGGTCCGCCTGGTGGAGTGCGCCGACCCGGCGCTCGCCGTCCTGATCGCGGGTGATCGGCGGCTGCGTGGCCTGTGCCAGCGGGTCGGTGACCGGCACCTGGCCGTGGCCGTCGACCGGGAGCCGGAGTTCCGCAGGGCACTGCGGGCGCTGGGCCATGTTCTGCCGACTGACACCCTGGCCTGACCGCATCAAGGAGGATCGGATCGATGCAGCCCAGCCCGAGCCTGACACGGGGCGCGCCCCGCGCGACGGTGTACCAGATTGCGTACTTCCCGCCCGAGCAGTACGAGGCAGCCTGGACCCAGGGCCTGCTGAATGCCACGAGCCACCGTAACCACGGCGACTACCGCCGGGAAACCCAACAAACCATGCAGGCCATGGCCGAGCGGGCCGCCGCCCCGATCCGGATCGTCCGGCTGGACGTGCCCGACCTGCTCGCCTACGCACAGCGCACCGGCACAGACCCGGCGCGGCGCCAGACCCGCCTGGCCTACGCCGGGTGGCTGCACAAAACCGGCCACACCGGCCACCTCTGGCCGCCCGAGCGCAACTCGCCGTGCTGGTGCGGCTCCGCCACCAAGTACAAGAAGTGCTGCGGCAACCCGGCCTTCCTCGCCATCGAGCCACCCGACCCGGCCTCGCTCGTTCTGCGCATCGAACTCAACGGTGTCACCCCACCCGTGTGGCGGCGGGTGGCCATACCGTCGAACACGACGCTGGACCTGGTGCACCGGATGATCCAGGACGCGATGGGCTGGTCCGACGAGCACATGTACGTGTTCGAGACCGACGAGCACACCATCATCGACCCCCGCTCCGACTCCGGCGAGGCTCCCGCCGACGGTGAACGCCTGGTGTCCATCGCCACCGATGCGGGCGCCACGTTCACCTACGTGTACGACTTCGGCGACGAGTGGACGCACACCGTCACCGTCGAGGAGATCCGCCCCGGCGGCCCCCACAACACGTTCACCGTCCTGGACGGCGGCGGCGCCTGCCCACCTGAGGACATCGGCGGCGCGGCCTCATACCAGCACCTGCTGGCCGCGTTGGCCGACTCGTCCAGCCCGGACCACGACGACGCGGTCGAGCGGCTCGGCGAAGACTTCGACCCCACCCGCCACCAAGGCGCAACCGCCGGGTAGGGATGAGGACTGGCTAGGGATCGAACGTACTGGGAGGAAGGACTGGTGACTGAGTTCCACGACTGGACGACATCCGCGCCGGGTTCGACGACGGAGACAGCGACGCGCTGACCGCTGAGCGGCACGGACCGAAGCGTGGGTCAGCGACTTCATCGAGCCAGGCTGTGCCGGAAGGCGTTCTTCGGGGTGGTGTGGGTGTGGTACAGCGGGCTACACGGCGTGGCGGCCAGCCAGGTCTCCAGGTCGTCGAGTTCTCGTTCTCTGCTGCGGTCGGCGAGGAACGTGAATTCGGTCATGATCCCGACGACGCTGCGGTTGGCGGTCGGGGCGATCCGGCGGGTGCTCATCTGTTCGACCTCGGCGGCGATCATCGCGTTGTTGGCACCGTACGTGGCCATGGTCGCGGCGATGCGATCGGCGGCGCGGGACAACGCGGTGGCGGCGGGTGCGAGCGGCAGGAGGACCGGTAGCAGGGTCGTCTCGTTGACCAGCAGCAGCACGTCCGGTCGCCACGCGAACCGGGTGGCGTACCACTCGCCGAGGGTGCACCACCTCGGCCGGGATCGGTTCGGCTGCCGGCGTTTCGGGCTTGCTCCGAGCTGGTGTGACGCCGGAGCGTACGCAGTTCCAGAAGACGTCCTCGGTGACGTCGAGCTGGTCGCGCAGTATGTGGCTCCAGATGCCGGGGCCGTGGCTGTCGAAATGCGCGGCAATGGACATGAGGTCCCCCAAACGTTCCCCGACCAGCATGCGACTCGGCAACGACGTACGTCGAGGCGGCCTGCGAGAGCCGGCGGTCTGATGCCGTCGCGTACGCGGCTCCAGGGCACGTCCTCGATGATTACGACGGGTCGAGGCTGCCGTCCGAGCCCGATGCGGTACCGGCGATACGCGCACCTAGGGGCTCCAGGAATGTTGATAAAACGACAGTGAGGCTATGTTAGCGTTGTTTTATCGAAGGTGAGGATGCGATGGCGAAGCGGACGAGGTCGTTCATGCCGACGACCCGGGCGGCCGTTGTGCTGCTCGGTTCCCAGATCGCCGCCGCCCGCAGGGAGCGTGGTTGGACGGCTGCGGACCTGGCAGAGCGGGTGGGGGTGCAGCCGCACACCATCGGGCGTCTCGAGCGGGGCGAGCCGACGGTGGCAGTGGGCCTGGCGTTCGAGGCCGCAGTGGTCGTCGGCGTGCCGCTGTTCTCTGCGGACGAGCGGGAGCTGCCCGCCCTGGCCGCAGCCGCGAGGCAGCGGCTGGCGCTGCTACCGGCTCGGGTGACCAAGCCGGCGGTCGTCGTCGACGACAACTTCTGACCGCGCGAAGGGGAGGAATGGCACCGCTGCGGGATGCGTTTGTGTGGGTGTGGCTGCCCGGCGAGACGGAGCCGGTGGTCGCCGGCCGGGTCGTCGCCGTGGACGGCGACCGTTACGTGTTCGCGTACGGCCAGAGTTATCTGGCGCGTCCCGACGCGGTCTCGCTGTACGCGCCGGAGCTGCCGCTACGGGAGGGGCCTATCGAACCGCTGCGGGATCTGCCGCTGGCGGGCTGCCTCCGCGACGCCAGCCCCGATGCGTGGGGCCGGCGCGTCATCCTCGCTCGCCGGTTCGGCCACGTTGACCGCGACGCGGACACCGGAGCCCTGGACGAGCTGACGTACATGCTCGGCTCGGGCTCCGACCGGGTCGGCGGGCTGGACTTCCAGGCCAGCGCTACCGAGTACGTCGCGCGTGCCGAGACGGCCGAGCTGGCCGAGCTCATCGGCGCGGCCGAGGCGCTCGAGGCCGGCCTGCCGCTGTCACCTGCGCTGGGCGAGGCTCTGACCCGGGGTACGTCCATCGGTGGTGCCCGCCCGAAGGTCACGCTGCTCGACCAGGAACGTCACCTGATCGCCAAGTTGTCCTCGACCGGGGACTACTACCCCGTGGTCAAGGCGGAGGCCGTTGGGATGATCCTCGCCCGGAGGGTGGGCCTGCACGTCGCTGCCTGCGAGGTCATTCGCTGCGCCGGCCGCGATGTGCTGCTGGTAGAGCGCTTCGACCGCACCGATGTACCCGGGCAGCGCCGCATGATGGTCTCGGCGTTGACCATTCTCGGTGAGGACGAGATGGGCGCGCGGCATGCCGGCTACCCGGATCTCGCTGACGCTGTCCGTAAGCAGTTCACCGACGCCGCGCAGCACCTGCGTGAGCTGTTCGCGAGGATGGTCTTCAACGTCTGCATCGGCAACACCGATGATCATCTGCGCAATCACGCCGCGTTCTGGGACGGTGCGCGGTTGTCGCTGACCCCTGCGTACGACCTGTGCCCCCAGCCGCGCAGCGGCGAAACCGCGAACCAGGCCCTGAACATCACGCGCATCCCCGGCGAGCGGGCCAGCCAGCTCCGGCTGTGCCGCAAGGCAGCGCCGGAGTTCCTGCTCTCCAACCGTGACGCCGATCAGATCATCGAGGATCAACTCGAGGTCATCCGTCGCGATTGGGACGCCGCCGCCGATGAGGCACAGCTGACGAAGGCGGAGCGCAGCCAGCTGTGGCAACGACAGATTCTGAACCCGTACATCCACTACGACCAGGCGTGAGGACGTCCGTCCAAGAGTCTCCCGCGCCAGTGCGGGTGGCGGCACGGGCGCGCCGGTTCATTCCGCCCAGTCCCTGCGCCTGGACCAGCGACCGTGGATAGGATGCCCGCCGTGCCCGTGTCTCGTAAGCGGAAGAAGAAGTCTCAGCCCGGCCGCCGGTCCCCGCGCCAGCCGATGGCCCCGTCGCGCGGCGGGCCCGCAGTGGCTGGCGTCTTCGGTGAGCTGTTCGAGTATCGGCAGAAGCTCGCCGAGCATCGCACCGCGCTGGCCGGGGATGCGGCCGGGGCACTGATTGACGCCTTGATCGCGAGTGCCCCAGGGCGGTCCGACGACGATCTCGAAGACGACCTGTGCATTCGCTACGGCGCGGCGATGGCCTCCTTCGAGGACGGCTCCGTGGAGGACATCGTCAATCCGGAGGACCTTGTCGGTGCGTTGCTGTCGGCGATCGACGAGCGGTTCCACAAGCCGGCGGACGCCGGTGCGGACGTGGCTGTTCTCCAGCGGCTGCTGACTGTCGTCGCCGGTGTGTTGCCGTTCCCGCTCAGTGAGTCCGCGAGTGTCCTGATCTCCGCGCATCTGGATGCCCGCACGGCGAAGCGGGCCGTGCGCGGGCGTGTCGTGACCGGTCCCGTGTTGTGGGCGCGCGACGTCTACGGCACCCGTTGGGCGGTGGTCGCGCCGTTCACGTCGGACGCCGGGCCGGACCGGTGGTACCTGTGGGACGTGGACGCCTGCGGCTATGAAGTGCTCACGGTGCACAGTGGCTTCCATCCTTCGGCCGAGTCCGCGGTGGCTGCTTGGCGGGAGTCGGTCGGGCAGGTCGCGGCGGGTGGGGCGGTCCTGACGGCGGTGGACGACTCAGAGACGCTCGACGCGCTGCTGCGGGGCGAGGTCGACGGGATACGGATCGGCGGAGAGGACGAGGAGCAGTACGCCGAGTTCTTGCGCAGCCGGCGGCTCAGCGGGGCGGCGCGGAAGGCGGTGCGTCGGGTGCGTGGGCCGGCTTTCGCACGGCTGACAGTCGCCGACGCCAAGGCGCAGTTCGCCCAGCGACTGCAGCAGATCGACTATCGCGGTGGGATCGTCGGCGAAGGCGACGACGCCGGTCCCATAGGTCCCGACGAACTTGCCGAGGAACTGGCCGAATCCTGGTCCCCGGGGGATCATCCCACGCTCTATCCGTTCTGCTCGCCGCACAAGGTCGCGGTGGCCGTGGTGCACCTGCGGGACTTCTTCCAGGATGACTTCGCCGCCGAACTCGTCGCGCTGCTGCCCGAATGGATCCGCTTCCTGGCGGAGCACACCGCAATGCCGGCGGAGTTGACTGAGCGGTGCCTCGCGTATGCCTCGGGCGAGCTTCAGTTTCCCGGAATCCTCGACGACCGGGGACGGTCGAATCCCATGGCACGGGTGACCGAGTAACGGTGGCTACGGTCTTTCCGCGCGACCGGTTCGCCAGTCTTCTGGGCGAGGGAGCGACTCCGGGGTCATTCAGCGCGCGACGCACCGCCCGTCCCGACGACCTTCGGCTGGAGGTCACCGGCGTCGGCCCGATCACCCTGCCCGTCCCGGTCCGGCAGGCGAAAGCGCTCTGCCTGATCGGCCGGCCGGCCCGGTTCGGCAAGGGCGAGCAGACGCTGATGGATGCCAGGGTCCGGGACACGTGGGAGGTCCCGAAGAGCCGCGTGAAGATCGACAAACGGCAGTGGAATGCCACGCTGCGGCACGCCCTCGAGCGCCTGCGTGCCGACCTCGGCCTGCCGGAGGGATGCGAGCTGACGGCCGAGTTCCACGCGATGCTGGTGTACGCGCCAGGCCAGTTCTTCGCTCCGCACCAGGACTCGGAGAAGGCCGACGCCATGATCGGGACCCTGGTCGTCACGCTGCCCTCGGCAGCCACGGGCGGTGTCCTCGTGGTCGAGCACGCCGGCCAGACCGCGACGTACCGGTCATCGAAGGAATCACTGTCGTTCGTGGCGTTCTACGCCGACTGCCGTCACCACGTCCGGCCGGTCACGTCGGGCTACCGGGTCGTGCTGACGTACAACCTGCTGCTCAAGGGTGACCCGGTCGCTGCGGCTGCCGGCCTGACCGACCCTGGTCTGACGACCGAACTGGCCGTCTGCCTGAACCAGCACTTCGGCCATTCGGAAGAGCCTGCCCGCCTGGTCTACCTGCTCGACCACGAATACACCCAGCGTGGGCTGGGGTGGGCCCGCCTCAAGGGAGACGATGCCAGCCGCGTCGCGTTGGTCCGGGCGGCGGCGCTCGCCGCCGACTGCGAGGTGGCCCTGGCCTTGGCTGAGGTGCACGAGCAGTGGAGCGCCGAGGACGCAGTGCCGAGCGGCCGGTACTGGGACGGCGATGACGATGACGAGACGGAGGAGGACGGGGATTACGAACTGCAGGAGCTCATCGAGTCGACGACCAGCCTCGACTGCTGGCTGGATGAGGGTGACGAGGCCACGCCCATCTCATTGATCGTCTACGACGACGAAGTATGCGCGACGACACCGACGGCGGACCTGTCGCCACACGCCTCGTCGTACGAGGGCTACATGGGCAACTACGGCAACACCCTGGAGCGCTGGTACCGCAGAGCGGCAATCGTGGTTTGGCCCCGCAGGTGGGCCTTCGCGATCCGTGCGCAGGCCTCGCCCGGGTGGGCACTCGATCGGCTCGCCGACCTGGTCCGGGCGGGCGACGTGGCCGAGGCTCGTGACGCCGCCACCATGCTCGCCTCCTTCTGGGGCGTGGTGGCGAAGGCGAACGCCGAGCAGTTGCTGGGCAAGGCGCTCGCGGTCGCCCACGACCTGGACGAGCCCGGCATCTCAGCCATGTTGCTCGCGCCGTTCCAGATCGAGATGCTGGACCGCTCTCATGCCGCAGCGCTCGCCCGGGTCGCCGTGCACTACGGCGATTCCTGGACCCGCGAACTGGTCGGCGTCTGGTTCGGCCGCGATCGACCGGCGTACCTGGCATTGCAGCCGCAACCGCAGCGGGCGGTGTGGCTGGAGTCCCTGCCAGCCGTGTGCGACGCGTTGCGCGAAGCGCCCGAGGCCGGTGTGCCGGTCGGCCGGCTGGTGTCGGCCGCCGCCTGGACCCCGCTGCGGGAATCGGTGGACAGGACGCTGCGATTCCCCGCTCCGAGCCACCGGCACGCGGTGCTGGGTGGACTCGGGTCGGCCGTCGCCGGTCTGCTGCTGAGCACGGTGAGCCTCGCGGCGGCGGACCTACGCGACGAGATGGTCGCCTTCCTGCGCAGCGACAACGATGATCTGCTCGTGTGCGCCATGTCCGCGCTGCGCGCGGCCCACACGGTCAGCCGCGATACCCGCCGCGCCGCAGGACTCGACGTCGTTTCGCGCCACTGCGCCGCGCGGCTTGCGGCTCGGCTGGCCCGGCCGATCCGGTCCGCCGACGACTGGTCGATCGAGTTGCCGGAGGGCTGCCACTGCGAACTGTGCCAGACCCTGGACTCGTTCCTCGCCGACAAGGCGCGGCGCTCCTTCGAATGGCCGCTGGCAGAACAACGGCGCCGGCATGTTCACGCCCGGATCGACCAGCACGAGTTGCCGGTACGCCATCAAACCCGACGTAGCGGTCGACCCTACACCCTGGTATTGGCAAAGACGGAGGCGCTCTTCGCACGCGAGCGAGAGGCCCGCCAGCGCGATCAGACCGACCTCGTCTGGCTCGGCAGAACATTCGACGCACGGTGAACACGCTTCGCCGAGCACGCGTCGAGCCGTCGTATCATCCGAACGTGACAGTTCCGATGCGCATTGCGATCGCGACGTTCGGTGCTGACGAGTTCGCCGTTCTGCATGCGACGTGTGTTGCATCCGGCCACGTTCCCGTCGTGTACGTGTACTGCCGTTCGATGAAGCCGAACGCCGACGTTGACGCCCAGGCAGCCGCATCGATCGGCAGAATTGCGGAGGCGTTGCCCCTCGGGATGGATCTCCTGCTCCCGGGCAGCGCGATGGGGCTGGCGGATGCGCTAGCCGGATACCGTCTGGATCTGCTGGTGGTGTACGGCTTCAACTGGAAGCTTCCCCCCGCCGTGCTCGACACGCCCCGGTTCGGTGTGCTCAACGTGCACACGTCGCTGCTGCCGAAGTACCGGGGTCCGGCGCCGGTGTTGTGGGCGATCCGCAACGGCGATCCGGAGACCGGGCTGACGATCCACCGCATGGACGCACGATTCGACGCCGGTCCGATCCTGGCTCAGCGTGGTGGCATTCCGCTCGACGAGGACATCACGCCGCATGTCTTGTGGTCGCGGCTACGCCCCGTCCTCGTAGACCTGCTCACCAGCGCCCTGGTCCAGGTGGCACAGGAGATTCCCGGGACGGCGCAGGACGACGCCGACGCCTCCACCGCCGGTTTCATAGAGCCGGAGTTCTCGGTGGTGGACTGGTCGCGCCCGGCACGCGAGGTGCACAACCAGGTGCGGATGTTCGCGTTCATGGGCCGTGACCACGCGCCCGTCGCCCGGGTCGGCGACGGCTATCTGCGGGTGTTCCGTACACGGTTGGAACCGGCGGAGGGGCTGCGGGTCGAGTGTGCGGACGCCCCGATCTGGATCGTGGACTCGGTGCCGGCTACGCCTCGTTGAGGCGCTGGCGGAGTGCGGCGGCCCGGGGATCGTCGAAGTCCGCGAGCAGATCGAGGGCTTGTTCCCGATACAGCCGAGCTTCCTGCGAGGAACCCATCTGATCCACGGAGTCGGCGAGGTGTTGCAGCGTTCGGGCGAGACTCCACCGGTCGTCCAGATCGCGATGGGTGCTGCTGGCAATGCGGTAGAAGTCCATCGCGTCTTCGACCCGACCCATGTCCTGATACGCCTGGCCGGCGCCGTCGAGGGCGAATGCTTCCCGGCTGCGGTCGCCGAGCCGCCGCTGGATGGAGGCGGCCCGCTGGAAGGACACCAGCGCATTGGCCGATTGCCCGACCGCACGCTGCACCTGGCCCAGCTCGACCAACCAGTGCGCCTCCCACACCTGGTTCTCGTCCTCTTCGGCGATGGCCAGCGCCTGATCGTTGCAGCTGCGTGCTTCGGTGATCTCGCCGAACTCCCGGTGCGCCCAGCTCAGGTGGAACAGCGCGTTGCCCTCACCGGCCCGATCTCCGACCTCGCGAAAGACCGTGAGCGTGTCGCGCAGTACTTCGATCGCTGCCTGCGGCTCCTGCACCTCGCAAAGCGCCGCCGCAAGGTTGCTGCGCATGAGTGCTTCCCAGCGGCGTTCTCCGAGTTGCCCGAAGATGATGCCGGCCCGCTCGAAGTGTGATGTGGCGTCGTCGAGTTGGCGACGACGCAGGCCGATCAGTCCCAACGTGTTGAGGGAAACGGCTTCGCCGGACCGATTACCGAGACTTTGCCGGATAGCGAGCGCCGCGCGGTGGTCGGTCTCGGCTTCGTCGAGACGGCGCGACTGGAAATACGCCCTGCCCAGGCTCTCCAGCGCTTCGGCCTGACCGTCACGGTCGCCATCCTGCTCGGCAGCGTCGACCCCGATCCTGCCGGTGACGAGCCAGTCCTCGAAGGCGTTCTGATGCATGTAGATGCCGCGAAGGACAACGGCGAGCCGCCAAGCGATCCCATGCAGCTTCGCCTCGGCAGCGGCGCGCGTCGCCCCGACAAGATTGACCCTCTCGACCTGGTACCACCGCAACGCTGCCTCATAGCCGTCGAACACGAGCGGCACCACGTCGTCCGGGATTGGGTGGGTCAGCTCGTACCGGTCGAACTGGGCGATCCGGATCTGGGCGTTGTCGGCGGTGTGCAGATACCACCCGAGGATCCGTCGCGTCACCGCGGCGCGGCTGTCGGAGGGTTCGAGATGGCGGACCTGGTCGACGGCGTAAGCGCGCAGCAGGTCGTGGAACTCGTACCGGCCCGGTGCCGGCTGTTCGAGCAGGTGCGCACCGACCAGGACGTCGAGCTGCTGGCGGGTGTGCGGGATCGTCGTTCCGGCGAGTGCCGAGGCGGCGGGCAGGCCGAACTCGTTGCCAGGATGCAGGCCGAGGAGCCGGAAGAGCCGCGCTGCCGGCTCCGGCAATGCTCGGTACGACCAGGCGAACACCGTCCGGACCGCATCCGCGTCCTCGTCGCCCTCGGCAGTGAGGGCGTCCCAGAGAGCCGACTCGTCTCGCAGGTCGGCGATCAGTTCGTCGAGACGCATCATCGGCCGGCTTGCGGCACGCTCGGCGGCGATACGCAGCGCGAGCGGCAGGCGGGCGCAGAGCCTGGCCAACTCGACCAGTTCGTGGCGTTGGTCATGCAGTCGGTACCGGGCGGTCACAATTCCCAGTAAAGCAATGGCGTCGTCCTCCAGCAGGATGTCCAGGCCGAGCCGGAACGCGCCGTCCCGTGCCACCAGACCGGACAACCGGCTCCGGCTGGTCACCACCACCAAGGCGCCTGCGGTCCCGGGAAGCAACGGTCGGACCTGGCCGGCGGTCGCGGCGTTGTCCAGCAGCACCAGCACCTTCCGGCCGGCCAGCAGCGACCGGTACAGCGAAGCGCGATCATCCAGCTGGACCGGGATCGCTGTTGGGGGAACGCCCAGGTCACGGAGGAACCGGTCGAGGACCTGTTCCGGGGCTACGGGTTGACCGGGGTCGTAGCCGCGAAGGTTCACGTACAACTGGCCATCGGGGAAGTGGGCGCGGACGCTGTGCGCCCAGTGCAACGCCAGTGACGTCTTGCCGACCCCGGCGGTGCCGGTGATGACGGTGACGACGGCGGCCAGAGGTTCTTCGAGGTCTTCGGCCACCACACCGGTGAGCGTCGCCAGTTCGGCCTGCCGGTTGACGAACCCGCGCACATCACCCGGAAGCTGCGACGGTGTGACCGCGAAGGTGTGTTCGGACCGGTGGAAGTGCACCCCGCCGTGGACGTCGCGGGTCTGCACCACGTCGCCTGAACCGGACGCTTCCAGCCGGTTGACGTGGTGGGACGGGTCGGGCTCGTTGACCGGCATCGCCGTGTCCCTCGTCAGCCGCTGCGACGGTTACGGCTGATGGGGCGGCGGAAGCGTCGCGACGTGACTGGCGAAGAACGGCTCCAGTGGCTGGCCGATCTCGTACAGATCCTGGATGAACCGTTGGCAGCGCAGGATGAGGTCGCGGTCGACGAACCGGCGTGCGGACTCCAGCACCCCGTCGTCGTCGTAGATCGCCTGGTACATCACGGTGGAGCCGAGGGTGTACAGCTCGGGCAGCGGGGTATCGTGCTCGAACTCGGCAACCTGGTCCGGTCCCACGATCCGCACGCTCCCGCCGCACTGGTCCCGGACCCGCAGCGCGTGCAGCTCCCATCGCAGATACGGGATGATCGGCTCTTCGACGACCCGGACCCGACGCGCAACGAAGCCGTGTTCCTCGACTCGCCGGTGATATTCGGCCATATCGGCGCGACCGGTTTCGAGGAGGCGGAGCGACTCTTTCCAGTCGCCTTTCGCGAATGCTTCCCAGCTGTCGTATCCGGGTTCTTTGAAGAACTGTTGCCGCTCAAGTTTCCAGAAGCCCAGGTCGCCGATCACCCAGAAGTTCTTCTCGAAATCGGCGTAATAGGCGTCCAGGTCCATTGGTTCGCCGATTGCGCCGTCGAGCAGGTCACGCATCGGGGATGTCCGCCTTCGCCGCGAGGATCGTCTTCCGTGGAATGATCACCAGCCGCTCGCCGGGGTCGACGCTCACGCCTTCGGGGAGCCTGCCCTGATAACTCGTGGTCAGGTCCGCCCCGATGACTGCGACGTCGCCGTTGTCGAGCTCCCAGATGTCCGGGCAGCTTGAATTGCCGGACGTTTGCCCGAGCTCATGCGACGACTTGCCAATGCGCCGGAGAAATGACGCTGAGGGATCTGGTTCCCATTTTGTGTTCACGACACCCCTTCAACGACGCGAGGTTGCCGTGTGTGACGGTAACATGACGAATAGGCGACATGCAAATACTATAGCCATGGGTCGACATCTATGCTTTCTGGCGGGTCCGGCGCGGACTGGCGTGCATGCACGCACCTGACGGGAGTTGTGGCAATGGATCACGAGATATTGACTGCAATCGCCGTCGCCTTGGCGACGAGGGCGGCCGAGGGACTCGCCGGTGGAGGCGGGGCGGCGTTCGAGGCGTTGGCACAGTTGGTGCGGCGGGCGTTCCGCGGCCGAGCCTCTGCACAGGCCGCGCTCACCCAAGCCGAAGCCGATCCGGCAGATGAGGCCCGGATCGGGACGCTGCAGCAGGCGCTGGCCGAAGCCGTCGCGGAAGACCCCGCGTTCGAAACGGACCTGCAAGCGGTGTGGCGCGATCTTTCGCCACATCTGACCGCCGACTACGGCGGCGTGGCCAACAACGTCTCCGGCACCGTCGAAGGCAACGTGGTGCAGGCCCGCGACGTCCACGGCGGCATCTCCTTCGGCGCCCCTGGCCGCACCGAGTCCTGAGCGGTCCAGAACTCCGGTCGGCCGATCTCAGTGCGGGGTGCGGCTCCGGTTCGCAGGTATGCGCACGGCACGGGAACGGCGTACCGCTCACGCTGGGTACGCCGCGTTCCCACGACGCCATCGCGAGACTGGGGCGGTGGCGTGGGAGATCTCGGGAAAGACGTCATCGTCGGACTTGGCGGGTGAAGTGAGAGCTGGCGCCGGAAGGCGTTCTTGGGGTTGGTGTGGGTGCGGTACAGCGGGCTGCACGGCGTGGCGGCGAGCCATGCCTCCAGGTCGTCGAGACCCCGCGCTCTGCTGCGCTCGGCGAGGAACGTGAACTCGGTCATGATCCCGACGACGGTGCGGTTGGCGGGCGGGGCGATCCGGCGGGTGCGCATCTGTTCGAGCCAGGTCATTTTGGGGTGGCGATGGTGAAGAGGTCGCGTTCCGGGCCGGTGAGCTGCATGCCCGCGGGCCAGATGGCTCGGAGGTTGCGACGCAGGTCGGCGCCATTGACCGGGACGGCGGTGAGGGTGCCGGCGGCCAGGTCGGCGGTGACCGCGAGGGAGCTCAGGACCGCGGGCGTGTCGCCGAACGCCACAGCGTGCTTGATGGCGGTGGTCGAGGACAGTTCCAGCAGCGGGGGAGTCGACGAGCCGAGCGCCTGTTCGAGGGCGCGGCGGGTGCCTGAGCCCGCTTCCCGGGTCACGAGCGGCGTGGCGGCGAGTTCGGCGGCGGTGATGCCGCGGCGGCGGCGGGTCCAGGGGTGGCCGGGGGCGACGACGACGGTGAGGCTGTCGGTGGCGACGGTTGCGGCGTGCAGGCCCGGGGGCAGGTCAGGGCCTTCGACGAACCCGAGCGGGGTGTCGCCGGCCAGGACGCGGGCGGCCACGTCCGCGGAGTTGGCGGCCTGCAGGACGACGCTCAGGTCCGGATGGGCCGCGCGCAGGGCGACGAGCCAGGCCGGCAGCAGATACTCGGCGATCGTCTGACTGGCCGCGACCGCGAGGCGGCGCGTGTGGGTGTCGCGGAGCGCGGCCACGCCGAGGGCCAGGGCGGCGGCGGCGTCCACGGCTGTGCGGGCCCAGTCCGCCACGAGTGCGCCGGTCGGGGTGAGGGTCGAGCCGCGGGTGGTGCGGTGCAGGAGGGTGAGGCCGAGGCGCCGTTCCAGCTGGCGGAGCCGGGCGCTGGCGGCCGGCTGGGAGACGCGGTGTTCGAGCGCGGCGCGGCCCACGCTGCCCAGGCGGGCCACCGACAACAGCAGGTCGTAGCTGGTGAGGTCGGCGACCTGCGGCGGTAATGGCATAACCCCAGCTTATGGCTGCATCAGGTGGAGGCTGCTACCGGTACACCAGCGGATGATCAACGCTGATGGCGTGAGACCGAACCGGTTTGCCGCCGTGATGGGCACGGGCATCGTCGCCAATGCCGCCGTGACGTTGCCGATGCAGGTGGACGGGCAGCGGCTGGCCGCCGGGGTCGTCTGGGTCGTGGCGGCGGCGCTGATGGTGGTGGTGTCGGCGATGGGTGGGTCGGAGACCCGCAACGGGGCGCTGCCGATGGCGATCATGACGGTTGGTGCGGGTGCGCTGCTCGCGGGGCACGTCTGGGTCGGTCAGGCGGTCGCCGTGGCCTTGGACGCTGTGCTGTGGTGTGTGGGCACGGGGATCGGCGTCATCACGGCCGGAGTGACGCTGTTCAAAAACGATGGCACTGCGGAGGGCCCGGCGCGGCTGCTGCCCGTCGTCCCGCCGCTGGTCTCAGCGTCCACCGGCGCGCTCCTGCTGCCGCACGTGCCCGGCGCGCTCCGTCCTGCCCTGCTCGGCGCGTGCCTGGTCCTGCTCGCGGCGGGCCTGCCGGTCGCGGCGTGGACCATCGCGGCGGTGTGCCGCGGGCCGCTGACCGCGCCGGCGGTGTGGATCGTCCTCGGCCCGCTCGGACAGTCGGCGACCGCCGCGCTGCTGCTGGGCCGCGCCACCGGGCATGCGACCTGGGGGTTGCTCCTGGCGGTGCCGGTCCTGTGCGGCGCCCTCGCGTGGTGCGTCGCCGCGACGGTCGTCACCGCCGCCACGGTACGAAGCGGCGCCCGCTTCTCCATCGGCTGGTGGAGCCTCACGTTCCCGGTCGGGACGGTGGTCACGGGCGTCTCGGGGGCCGCCGCGCAGACGGGCTCGGCGGTGGTGGGGTGGCTGGCGGCCGGCCTGTATCTCGTGCTGGTCGCGGCCTGGCTCACGGTCTCGCTGCTGTCGTCGGCCGCCGCGGTGCCCGCACTCCTGGCCCGATCGCCGGCGAGGTTGCCGCGGTCCGCCGCCGCCAGGAGCCGCACGAAGTCCGGGATGTCCCCCGCACGAGGGACGTGCCTGCGTTCGAACGCATGACGACGCCCGCACCGCCCTGCCGGAGGCGTGGCGCAGCGGCCTAAAAAGCCTGAAAGAAGTCGGGGCGGGAGGTCAACAGGGGCGGTGGTGCGGGGGCTCTGTCTGGTGACATGGTCCTACAGAGGGGGACGAAGCGTGGTGACCCTGCAACCGTCCGAGGTGCACGTCGTGGGGTTCGAGGCGTTCGTCGCCGCTCGAGGTGCGGCGCTCGTGCGGTTCGCGATCCTGCTCACCGGCGATGACCATCGGGCCGAAGACCTCGTGCAGGAGGCCCTCGCCAAGGCGTATCTGCGGTGGGCGGGGATCAGGCGGGTCGATGACCCCGAGGTGTACGTGCGCCGGCTGGTCCTCAACGGGTCGCGGTCCTGGTGGCGGCGCAGGGCGAACCGGGAGGTGCCGGTCGAGCGTGCGCCCGACAGGACGGCGCCGGGGGACCTGAGCGGGGAGACAGCGGAGCGCGACGAGCTGTGGCGGCTGGTCGTGGGGCTTCCGTTGAAGCAACGGGCCGTCGTCGTCCTGCGGTACTACGAGGATCTTGACGACGCGGCGATCGCGCAGGTGCTCGAGTGTTCGCAGGCGACGGTTCGTACGCATGCGATGCGGGCGCTGGCCAAGCTGCGGGGGCATCTCAACGACGCGGAGGGGCAGGCATGAGCGGCATCGAGACGAGGCTGGCGCAGAGCCTTGCGGCGCGGGCCGGCAGGGGGCAGGTCGAGGTCGGCGAGCTTGCCGGGCGGGCGATGACCACGGCCGGCCGGATCAGGACGCGCCGCAGGGTTGCCGGGGGCGCCGCGCTGGTGGTGCTGGTGATGGCGGCGGCTCTCGGCGTACGAGCGGTGCTGCCGGAGCGCAAGGACACGACGCTGCCCGTGGCGCTCGGGGTGCCGTCCGCGCTGAGCAGGCCGGAGGGGATCGGGGAAGACCCGGGGCTGCTGCACTTCGACCTCGACATGGGGAAGCTGCCGGGGGACGCGCGAGCGTCGATCGTCGTGTGGAGCTCGGAGGAGGAGCGCGAGTCGGTGGCCGTGTACGCCGCCGACGACAGGTTGATCGCGGCGGTGCACCTGGCGCCGAGCGCGCTGGACCTGCGGCGGGGGCTGCCGACGTTCGACGGGGCCGCGGTGGACACCACGGTCGGCGGGCGGCCGGGGAAGGTGGGCACGGTCGAGGTCGGGAACCTGATGCCGTACGCGGATCTGCGCTGGGAGCCGCGGGACGGGATCTTCGCGGCGGTGTGGGCGCGGGACCGGGCGACGGCGGAGCGGGTGTTCGACGCGGTGCGGCTGGACAGGGTGCAGCGGTGCGTGACGCCGATGCGGCTCTCGGCGCTGCCGGCTGGGGCGAGCTGGACCGAGTGCCAGACGGCGCTGCGGGTCGGGCAGGTGCCGGGCCGGTACGTGTGGGCGTGGTCGACGCTGATGATCTGGCAGGGCGGCGTCGAGTGGGTGCAGCTGTGGGCGGGCGAGCGGGGCAACGCGCAGTTCAAGCAGGACCGGGTCGTCGCCGGGCGGCCCGCGCAGTGGCTCACCGACGGCATGCGGGGGCTGTGGATTCCCGGGTTCGGGCCGGTCAGCGTGCACATCCTGGAGGGGAACCCGTATCACGCGGACCTGCTCAGCGAGGAGGAGGCCGTCTGGTACGCCGAGCGTCTCCAGATCTCCGAGGACCTCACGAACCCGGACGCCTGGCCGACGTCGGCGACACGGTAGGGGCGTCAGAGCACGAGGACGGCGAGGGCGAGCAGGGCGCACGCCAGGGCGCCGACCCGCACGCTGCCGAACCTGACGGTGACCGCGGTCAGCAGCAGTTGCACGACGAAGGCGAAGCCGAACAGCGGCCCGAAGAGGAGGGCGGACAAGCCGGCCGACGTGACGACCGCGAGCGGGCCGTCGACCGGGAGCCGGGGCAGCAGGTAGCCGTGGAAGTACACCTGCTGCACCGCGGCCGCCGCGAGCAGCCAGCCGACGGAACGGTCCACCTCGAAGAGCAGGGCCACCCCGAACGTGATCGCGAGCAGGCTCGGCAGCAGCACGAGGTACACGCGCAGCGGCAGACGGCGGCGGAACGACAGCAGTCCGGGCGACCCGGCGTCGCGCAGCAGCAGCCCGACCTGGAGGGGAAGGGCCACCGCGAACGCCAGTGGCGCGCTGAACAGGAAGGCCACCGAGACCGGCAGCAGGTGCAGGGCGAGCGTCGCGGGCCAGCCGAGCCGCTGGACCGGGCGTCGCATCGCGCTCATCGTCACGGTCATGGATCGACGGTATGAGCGGCGGGGCGAACGTCCCAGCCCGCTGTCTCCCGTGTCCGGGGTATGGCTGGCCCTACCCCCTCGGAAGAAAGTTCCGGGATGCGTGTCGGATCGGGGGCGGCCCGTTCGAGGGACCGGTGAAGGCACCTTCTGATAGGAGATGGACATGCGTTATCTCGTGCTGCTGAAGGGCACCACCCCCGGCACCCCGCCCCCGCCCGAACTGATGGCCGCGATCATGAAGCTCGGCGAGGACGCCACCGCCGCCGGGGCGCTGCTCGACACGGCGGGGCTCGCGCCCAGCGTCGACAGCGCCAAGGTCACGGTCGTGGGCGGGGCGCTCGACGTGGTCGACGGGCCGTTCACCGAGACCAAGGAGATGATCAGTTACGCGGTGTACCAGGTGCGCACCAAGGCCGAGGCGACGGAGTGGACCACCCGGTTCATGAAGGTGCACCGCGACCTGTGGCCCGGCTGGGAGGGCGAGGCCGAGGTCCACCGCGTGTTCGGACCGGAGGACTTCAACCAAGGAGGCTGAGGTCCACCGCGGGAAAATCAGCGTCCGGCGGCGCCTCCACGGTGAGGCGCTGTCCGGCGTGGTCGAACGACAGCCGCCACGCGTGCAGGCACGTCCTGCCCGTGGCGGCCTTGTCGAACAGCGGGTCGCCGACGATCGGGTGGCCGATCCACGCGAGATGCACCCGGATCTGGTGGCGCCGGCCGGTCAGCGGGTTGGCGACCACCAGGGCGCGCTCCTCGTCCTGCCACGGCACGCGCAGCTCGGTCACCGACGGGTACGTCGGGACCTGGTCGAACACCGCCGACGCCGGCACCGTCCAGGTCCCGCCGTCCAGAGCGATGGCCTCCCGGGCGGCGGCGATCCGCACCCGGTTCTTGCGTCCGACGCTCAGCGGCAGGTCGATCCGCTCGCCCGAAAGCCCACCGGGGCTCACCACCGCCAGGTACGCCTTCGACACGGTCCGCTTGTTGAACTGCCGCGTCAGGCCGCCGTGCGTGGCGAGGTCCTTCGCGAACAGGATCACGCCCGAGGTGACCTTGTCGATGCGGTGCGCCGGGTACAGCGTCTCGCCGGCCTCGGCGGCCATCCTGACCAGGTCGGACTCGTGCCGCTCACCCATGACGGACACCCCGACCGGCTTGTCCAGCACCAGCACCGCGTCGTCCTCGAAGAGCACGCGCTTCCGGTAGTCCGCCCACATCGCCCTAACATACGGTGGTGGAGGAGTACCGCCGCGAGCTGGAGGTCCACTGCTACCGGATGCTCGGCTCACTGCACGAGGCCGAGGACCTGGTCCAGGAGACGTATCTGAAGGCGTGGCGCGCCCGGGACACCTTCGACGGCCGGTCGTCGGTGCGGACGTGGCTGTATCGGATCGCCACCAACACCTGCCTCGACGCGCTGCGGGCCCGTCCGAGGCGGGCGCTGCCGATCGACCTGGCGCCGGGTGAGGCCGAGCACTGGCTGGAGCCGATCCCCGACGCCGTCCTGGAAGCGGCCCGGCCGGAGGGGGCGCTGCTGGCGAAGGAGCGCGTGGAGCTCGCGTTCCTCGCCGCGCTGCAGCACCTGCCGCCCAGGCAGCGGGCCGTGCTCATCCTCCGCGACGTGCTCGACTGGTCCGCGGCGGAGACCGCGTCGCTGCTGGACATGACCGTCCCGGCCGTCAACAGCGCCCTGCAACGCGCGAAGACCCGCGTCCCGGCGCCCGAGCTCGAGGCCGCCACCCCCGCCGACCACGAGGTCGCCCGCCGCTACGCCGAGGCCTTCCAGCGCGCCGACATCCCCGCCATGATCAGCCTGCTGGCCGAGGACGTCAGGACCTCCATGCCGCCCCTGCGGATCTGGTATCGGGGAAGAACCGCCGTCGAGCAGGCCCTCCGGGAGAGTCGCGCGTCGCTCGGCGAGGTCCGGTTCCGCGGCACGTCGGCCAACCACCGCCCGGCGATCGTCGCCCACATCCGCCCGCCGGGCGAGTCCACCTGGCAGCCGTGGGGCGTGTCGGTCTTCTCCGTGACCGGCGGCCACATCACCGAGATGATCGCCTTCCACGACCCAGCCGTCGTCGACCTCTTCGACCGCGAGCCTGCCTGACCCGAGCGGCCGACCAGCCGCACCGACGGCAGGAGTTGTAGCCGCCTGAGGTGCGTGGTGGGGGCGCGGGGCGGAAGCCGGTAGGGGCAGCACTACGGGAGACCGGCGGGCTGGCCCTGGTGTCGGAAACGCTCGGCGTGGGCACGGTTGAAGGGTGCAGTGGGCCTATGTCGTGATCTTCGTGCTGCTGGTGGCGGACTGTCTCCTGCCGGTGCTGCCGGCGGAGACCAGTGTCATCGCCGGTGGTGCGCTCGCGGCCGGGGGCCAGCTCAGGCTGCCGGTGGTGCTGGCCGCGACGGTGGCGGCCGTCGCGGCCGGGGACCTGCTGACGCATGAGGCCGCGCGGCGCGGCGGGCGCAGGCTGTTCGGCAGGTGGACGGGGCGGGGACGGCCGAAGAAGGTCCTGGCCAAGGTGAGCGGGGCGCTGCACCGGCGGGGCGGCGCGATCGTGGCGACGGGCCGGTTCGTGCCGATGGGCCGCACCGCGGTCGCCGTGGCCACCGGCTACGCGAGGTTCCCGCGGCGCCGGTTCGTGCCCGCGCTGCTCGCCGGTGCGGTCCTGTGGAGCTGCTACATGGTGTCGCTCGGGTACCTCGGCGGGCGCGTGTTCGAGCAGCCGTACACGGCCGCCGGCGTCGGCAGTGTGGTGTCCCTCGCAGTGACGGCGGTGTTTGCCGGATGGCAACTGAGGGAACCCCGGAGAGTGCAAGACGGACCGAGTGAAAGGATCAGCGATGAGCTTCACGGACAAGGTCGAGCACAAGGCTGAAGAGCTCAAGGGTGCCGCCAAGGAGAAGTTCGGCGACGTCACGGACAACGAGCGACTGCAGGCCGAAGGCGCCGCCGAGCGTGCAGCCGCCAAGGCGAAGCAGGCAGGCGACCACGTCAAGGACGCCGGCACTGACGTCAAGGACGCGTTCACCGGCTGAACCGGCACCTGACATTCATCGGGCCCGCCCCAGCACCACGGGGGCGGGCCCGAAGTCTGCTCAGGTCGAGACCGACAGCCCGGTGCAGGTCAGCATCACCAGGCCCACGATGAGATCGTTCGCCGTCGGGGCGCTGAACCCGTACTGCAGCACCAGCGGGGCGATCAGCAGCCAGCCGGCGAGCCCGGTGGTCACCCAGGCCAGGGCCGGGGTCGGGCGCAGCAGCCGGACCATGGTGACGATCGCGACGGCGATCCCGACCACGGCGTCGCTCCAGAAGACGTCGTACCGGGCGGCGCCGATGTACCCGATCGGCACCGCGGCCACCACCAGCCAGACGGCGGCCAGGAACACCACGGCGAGGAACGGGGCCGGCGAGGACTCCCGGCGCTCGGTGCGCTCCTCGAAGGCGGCGGCGGCCCGGGAGTGGGCGGGGGTCGTGAAGTCCTGGTCGGAGATGAAGCTGGTCATCGTCCGAACCTCGCGCGGCCGGGGATGACCTGCAATCACCTGGCCGGAGTGCTCTCGTTCCAGGACCGGTCCAGCGCGGTCACGCAGTACCTGGCGGCTGCGTCCGGCACGGTGAAGGATCCGTCGCCGCCGCGGCGCACGGCCAGCAGCACGGCCTTGTCACCCCGCACCTGGTACACGGCGGAGTTCGTGCCTTTGCCCTTCCAGCTCAGCGCGGTGCCGGACAGCGAGACGTGCGGCGGTGCCGGGATGTCCGACGGCAGCTGGGTCATGATCGGCGGCAGCGCCGGCGTCGGGTAGAAGTTGCCGGCGTAGCGGGAGACCGATCCGAGGGCGTCGCTGCGCATGCTCTTCGCGCTGAAGTGCACACTGCCACTGACCTGCGGATACTTCCGGTTCAGGGCGAGCTGCCGGTCGAGCTCACCAGGATCGGACCACGCGCCGGACTGCCCGACGCGGTAGTCCGCCTGCCCGATCCACAGCTGCACGTCGGTGTCCTTCACGACGTCCACCCACCATGGCAGCAGTTTCGCGTAGTCGGCGACGTCGAAGCCGATGTTCCAGTACAGCTGCGGCACGATGTAGTCGAGCCACTCCCGCTGCACCCACAGCTTCGTGTCGGCGTAGATCTCGTCGTAGGACTGCAGGCCGCGGGTCGGGGACCCCGAAGGGTCGGTCCGGTCGTTGCGCCAGATGCCGAAGGGGCTGATGCCGAACTTCACCCACGGCTTCAGCTTGCGGATCTTGTCGTGCATCTCCTGGACGAGCTTGTTGACGTTGTCTCGGCGCCAGTCGGCCCGGCTCATGCCGTTGCCGTACATCGCGTAGGCGGGGCCGTCCGGGTACTCCTGCTTGTTGACCGGGTACTGGTAGAAGAAGTCGTCGAAGTGCACGCCGTCGACGTCGTAGTTCTTGACGGCCTCCAGCATCGAGTCCTCGACGAACTCGCGGGCGGCCGGGATGCCGGGGTTGAAGTGCAGGCGGCTGCCGCCGGTGCCGACCGCGGGGTAGACGACCGCCCACTCGGGGTGCTGCCGCAGCGGATGGTCGGGCGCGAGCGCGTTGATGTCGGGTCCGGCGCCGCTCGGGGCGGGCTGGCTGCCCCGGTACGGGTTGAACCAGGCGTGGAACTCCAGCCCGCGGGCGTGCGTTTCGTCGATCATCCAGCGCATCAGGTCGAAGCCGGGCGCCTTCCCCCGCACTCCCGTGATCCACTCGGACCAGGGGGCGTACTTCGACGGCCACAGCGCGTCACCGCTCGGCCGCACGTGGACGAAGACCGCGTTGAGGTTGCGCTTCCCGGCGAGGTCGAGCCAGCCCAGATACTCCGACTTGATCTGCTCGTCGGGCAGGCCGGGGCGGCTGGGCCAGTCGATGTTCTCGACCGTGGTGATCCAGATGCCGCGCAGCTCCCGCGGCGCGCTCAGCGGCACCCCGTCGCAGCGCAGGTCGGCGCGGGGGCGGGACCGGTCGGCGCGCTCCTCGCTGCGGCTGGACGGGGTGGCGGTGCTGGACGACGGGGTCATCCACACCGCGCGGACGAAGCCGATCCCGCCGACCACCGCGAGGACGATGCCGATCACGATCGGCAGCACCGGGGGGCGGCGCGGGGGGCTGTGAAGCACGTCGACCAGTCTGCCCGGGCCGGTTGCCCCTTTTGCAAGTGATTCAGGAACTTCTGGACGAAGAGGGGAGAGATTGATCCTCAAGTTCCGCCATGAGCCGGGCGGTCGCCTGCTCGACGGCGGCGTCGACCAGCCGCCGCTCCGCCACGACGGTGTCCAGGCCGTCGCCGGCCACCTCCCCGGCCGCCTCGGCGACGCGGAGCTCCTGCTCGTGGCGCCGGGTCGCGGTCAGCTCCCGGCGCCGCGCGTCGCGGGCCTCGGTCCGCTCGTAGGCGTTGCCGTGCGACACCACCTTCAGCCACACCGCCGCGCAGTCGAGGAGGACCAGCAGCGCGGCGACGCCGAGGTAGAAGAAGCCGAAACCCCAGAAGTCGCTCTTGACCAGGTGCCACATGGCGGTCGTGCGGGCGCCGAACCCGGCGCCGGCCTCGACCGAGCGCCGGTTGTCGGCCCGCTGCCCGGCGATCTGCCCGTTGAGCGCGGCCACCTGCGCCGCCCGGTCCAGCCGTGCGCTCTCCTGGGTCTTCTGCAGCGCGGCCGCCTGGTCGTCGAGCCGCCCCGCCTCGGCGGTCAGCGACCGGGACTGTTGCACGAGGGTGTCGCAGAAGCCGCCGGCCGGGCAGCCGGCCCGCCGGGTGACGCCGTCGGCGCGGGAGTCCGCCAGGGCCTTGTCGTAGACCGCGGCGGCCTCGGTGCGCTTGGCGGCGGCGAGCCCGTGCAGCTCGGCGACCGCCGCGTCGTCGTCGGCGTCCTGCCGGCGCAGCGCGTCGGCCTGCTCGGTGAAGGCGGCGATCGCGCCGGTCCGCTCCAGCTGGATCAGCTGGCGGTTGTGCACGGTGCCGAGGTACGCGTCGATCTCGCCCTTGTACCTGGACAGCATGAGCGGCTCGGTGATGACGACCGCGAAGAGCAGGGCGATCAGCAGCCGGCCCGCGTACAGCCCGAGCGTCCTGCGCCGCAGCAGCAGCCCCGGGTCGGCGGACTCGAGCTGGTCGTAGCTGACCGCGACCCGCCCGACGACGGCCCGGTCGTAGGCGATGACGGCGGCTGCGACCGGCGGTCCGACCAGCCACTGCCACCACGGGTGTGCGTAGTTGGTGCTGGCGTCGACGAACGTGGCGGCACCGACGACGGCGTAGATGCCGTACAGCAGGATGAAGACCCCGATCGAGCGGTAGAGCGCCCGGTCGGTGTGCGTCCGCACGCTCGCGGGGTTCACGTTCGCAACCCTGAGCAGGAAGGTGCGGGTCATGATCACGACGGTACGCGGGTACAAGTCGCGTTCGCGGCGTTTCGCGAAGCCCTCCTCGAGCCTGGCCGGGTCGTGAACGCCAGGTAACAGACCGGCAATGGAGCATTCGGATATGCGAAATCGTCACGGTGTTCGGCGGGTGGACCTCCGCCAGCCGCAAGGCAATGCTTCCCGTGTTCGAGCGCAACAAGGGATCGAGCGCCTGCACAAGGAGACCGGCGTCGCCGTGCTCCTTGTCGAGCAGTACCTCGACCTCGCCCTCCGGCTCGCCGACAGCTTCGTCATCATGGACGCCGGCGAGGTCGTGCGGGCCGGCGACAGGACCGACCTGCAGGACCCCGCCCTGCGGCAGCTACTGACCGTCCAGCTCCTTGACCAGGATCCTGCACAGCTCCGGCTCGCGGACCTCACTGCCGTCCTTGAACACCACGTAGTAGGTGTCGACCAGGCCGTACGGCCATTCCGCGAACCCCAGCCGCAGATACAGGCGCTCGGCGTCGGCGTTGTCCAGGCCGATGCCGAGCGCCAACTGCAGGTGCCCCCGCGCTCGGACCACCCGCTCGGCGGCGTGGACCAGCGCGGTCCCGATGCGGTTGTTGCGCAACCGCTCCACCACCCGCAGCCGGTTGAGCAACGGCACGCCTGGCAGGTGCTTGCGCAGCTCGGCCTCTTCGGCGTCCTCGAACCAGACATAGACACAGCCCACGGCCTCGCCGTGCAGCCATGCCACCAGGAGGACGCCGTTGTCCTCGGATTGTCGTGCCATTCGCTCGGCGAAGAATGACGCGTCACCGAACGCGGCGACCACGAGATCGAGCTCGCGCCCGATCGCGGGTCTGACCTCCAGAGCATGATCTGACAACACTCAGCAATAGTGCCTTCTCGTGCGACCCCGGTCGATGCAGTGGTCGATGAGCACCGGGGTGGGGGCGGGGCGGCGATCCACCACCCCGACCCCGGCACCCGCACTGCCGGGCCGTCCCCTCCAGCGGTCCGACCTGTGCAGGTCACGGAATGGACTTTCCTGAAGTCAGACTAAACTTCAGTACGAGCTGAAGCAACGTATCGATCTCAGCCGTTTGACCTGCGGTTTGCTATGGTGAATGCCGTCAGAAGAATTCATTCACCTGCTGAAGTCCGAATCGTCGGAAAGGGTGCTCATGGCGGCGCCGACAGCAAACGCGAAGTCCCGGCTGGCGCTCCGGCTGAAGTCGCTGCGGACCGAGACCGACGGCGCCGCGCTGACCCAGAGCCAGCTCGCCAAGGCCCTCGGCGTCAGCCCGCCGCTCATCTCCTCGTGGGAGTCGCCCGGCAAGCCCGACCTGCCGCCGACCGGCAGGATCAGCTCCTATGCGCGGCTGTTCTGCACCGCGCGCTCCTTCGACGGCGGCCGCGTCCGGCTGCTCGTCGAGGACGAGCTCGACCCCGACGAGCAGGCCCGCCGCCGCGAGATCGAGGAGGAGCTGCTCGCCCTCCGCGACGCCGCCAACGGCACCCCAGCCCCCGTCCGGCACGCCGACGAGGACCTGCGCCGGCTGCACAGCGGGCCGCTCTTCTTCGCCGACGGCCGCCCGATCACCATCGTGTGCGCCCGGCTGCCACCCGAGTTCCGGCGCAACATGCCGTATGTCGACCCGGCCGAGCCCGACTACACCGAGTCCTACACGTATGCCGACCTCGACACCCTCCTCGAGCTGCACGGCCACATCCGCGCCGCCAACCCGCTCAGCGCCATCCACATCCGCGCCGACGACGCCCTGTCCGCCGACGACCTCACCACCCACCTGGTCCTGCTCGGCGGCGTCGACTGGAACTTCCTCACCCGCACCCTGCTCACCCGCCTCGACGTGCCCGTCGCGCAGCGCGACCGGCTCGGCGACGACGAGACCGGCGCCGCGTTCCAGGTGCGCTCCGGCGACGACGTGCAGGTCTTCGCCCCGACCCTCGTCGACGGCCAGCTCGTCGAGGACGTCGCGCACTTCCACCGCGCGCCCAACCCCTACAACCGGCTCCGCACCGTCACCATCTTCAACGGCATGTTCGGCCGGGGGACCTACGGCGCGGTGCGCTCGTTGACCGACGTGAGGTTCCGCGACCGCAACGGTGGGTACCTCGCAACCCGGTTCGCGTCCCGCGATACCTTCAGCATCCTCACGTCGGTGCAGATCGTCAGAGGGGAAGTCTTGACACCTGACTGGACGGACCCCGGGACCCGGCTGCACGAGTGGCCGGAGTCCAGGGAGCTCACGGAGTGACCCGAGGGCCGCAGCCGGTCCCACCGCGGGTGCACGCGCACCACGCGTCGCACACGCGACTGCTCAGCACCGCCACCGTCCGCTCCACCAGGCCCGCCGGCGTCAACGCCGTCATCGTGCCGACCGCCCGGCCGTTCGGGTATCTCCGCGACGCCGCCGAGCTCGTCAAAGACCTCAACTGCCAGCTCATCGTGCTGTGCAGCAAATGGGCCGACGCCGGCCGGGCCCTCGACCTCGCCGCCGACGTCGGCGTCCGGGCCGTCACCGTCGACGTCGAGCACGACCAGCCGCGCCTGCCCGACCTGCGCACCTCGTCCATGCTCACCGAGAAGGGGTGGCGGCGCTTCTCCCGCAGGACCGACACCAGCCTCAAGCGCAACGTCGGCCTGGCGCTGGCCCGCATGGTCGGCTGGCGCTTCGTGCTCTTCCTCGACGACGACATCCGCGTCGAGGAGCCCGGCGACATCTGGGACGCCGCCGGGCTCGCCGAGACCCACGCCGCCGTCGGCCTCGTCAACCACGGCTTCCCCGACAACTCGGTCGTCTGCCACGCGCACCGCCGCACCGGCGGCATCCAGGGCACCTTCGTCGGCGGCGGCGCGCTCGTCGTCCAGGTCAACCGCACCACCTCGTTCTTCCCCAACATCTACAACGAGGACTGGTTCTTCCTGCTCAACGGCCACGGCATCGACCCCGTCACCATGGTCGGCAAGGTCACCCAGAAGGAATACGACCCCTTCCGCGACACCGTCCGCGCCCGCGGCGAGGAGTTCGGCGACACCCTCGCCGAAGGCGTCTACGCCCTGCTGGACGACGGCAAGACCATCGACGCCGCCGACGCCGGCTACTGGGCCTCCTACCTCCAGGTCCGCCGCGACTTCATCCAGCAGGTCCTCGAACGCCTGCCCCGCGCCGCCGTCGCCGACGAGGCCGAACGCCGGCGGATGGCCGCCGCCCTCGCCGGCGCGCACGGCCGCAGCCTCACCATCACCCCGGACCTGTGCGTCGACTATCTGCACGCCTGGGCCGCCGACCGCCGCCACTGGCAGTCCTGGCTCGGCAAACTCCCGCACAAGCCGTCGGCCGAGGCAGCGCTGCGCTACCTCGGCCTCAAGCCCCACGTCGCCTGACCCTCAGCTCAGCATCGCCAGACCAGCGACGTGCTGTTCTCCATCCGCCCCCTGCCGTAGATGGTGCGGTTTCCCGCGCTCACGACCTCGACGTCCGTGACCGACGGCGGCAGCGGCAGCGCCTCCGTCACGCCGTCGTGCCAGACCGTCGGGGCGAAGACGCCCCTGGCCTGCCGGACGATGCCTGCCAGGCGGCCACCGGCCAGCGCGAAGCCGGGGTCGAAGGCGCCGAGATCGACGAACTCCTGGGTGCGGATGTTGTAGCGGAACCCGTTGAGGTCGTTCGCCGCCTCGTAGTTGCCGAACGCCCAGTCCCCGGCGGCGCCGTTGAAGTTGCTGTGGAGGCGCTCCAGGCGCTCGACGGTCCCGTCCGGCCGCCAGACGACACCGATGAAACCACTGCCCGGGACGACCGCGCCGCCGACGACCACGCCGTCGTCGAGGACAGTGCCCGACGCTTCCCCCGCGCCCGGCAGGGTCAGCAGCCGATACGTCCCGGGCGCCGACGCCGGCCACAGCAACAGGTCGTTGATCACCGGTTGGGCGTCGCTCGTCCCCGACCGCTGCAACCAACCGGTGACGTCGCCGGCGGCGTTGACCGACCAGGGCCGCACCCGGAGCGCCCCCGCTGGTGCTGGCAGGGTCGTCACCTGGCCGTTCTCATATCGCCAGCCGACATCGTGGTCGGCGTCCAAGGACGTGGAGCCGATGAGCACTCCGCCCGCGCCGACCCGCTGCGGGGACGGATCGGCGCCGGGGAGACCGGTGATCTCCTGTGCGGGGCCGTTGCCGCGTTGCATGCGGATCGGGCCGCCCGGCGACCACGAGACCACGATCTCGCCGGTCGGGTCCACCAGGTACCGCTGCTGCGACGGAAGCGTCTGGACGGTGCAGTCCCAGTCCTTCTTCGGCGGCTTCTCCGGACGGGGAGCGGGCGGTCTGTTCACCGCCATGGCCACGCCCGTTGCCGCGATCAGGACCGCCGCGGCCACCGCCGTCGCTGCCAGAGCCTTGTTGCGGGTCTCGCGGCGGCGCCCGGTCCGTAGCGCGGCATCCAGATCCACACTGGACGGCGGCATGCTGTCTTCGTCGAAGTCGATGGTTTTCAACAGGTCGCTCATGCCGTCCTCCCCGTGAAGGCGTCGTTGCCGAGGTGGCGGCGCAGGGCGGCCAGACCGTCGGAGGTCTGGCTCTTGACCGTGCCCTCCGCGATGCCCAGCGTGACCGCCACCTCGGCGACCGGGAGGTCACACAGGAACCGCAGCACCAGCACCGCGCGCTGCCTGGCCGGAAGGGTCCGCAGCGCGGCCCGCACCGTCATCGCCTCGTCGACGGCCGGCCCCGTGACCGGTCGTTCCGGAAGCGTGGCGGTGAGCCGCACCCGCGCCCAGGGTTTGCGCTCCTCCCGCAGGAACGTCCTGAGCAGCATCTTCCGCACGTACGCGTCGACGTGCTCGACCCTGCCGACGTGCTTCCAGCGCGTGTACAGGTCCGCCGCCGTGCTCTGCACGATGTCGTCGCCGCGGTGGAAGTCGCCGGTCAGCAACGCCGCCAGGCGACGCAGCTGCGGCATCCGCAACCGCAGATATTCCACGTACTCGCGTTCCAGTTCCTCACGCACGTGACCTCCTCGGCATCTGAAGGCTTGCAGCGGTGCGTCAGGTTGGGACACAGGAGTAAAAATCCGCGTCACGTGGTATGCCAGAGGCACGGCTACGGCTTCGGAGGTGGACGGCCATGGGCAAGGACGTCGAAACGACCGAGTTCAGCCGCGAGGACCGTATGCGCTATCGCGACAAGGTGCGCCAATGTCTCGACGCGTTCGCGAGGATGCTCTCCGACGCGCACTTCGAGGACGGCGAAGGCATGAGCGGCCTCGAGATCGAGCTCAACCTCGTCGACGAGCAGCACGACCCGGCGCTGCGCAACCAGCGGGTCCTCGACGCGCTCGCCGACCCGGCGTTCGTCACCGAGCTCGGCCAGTTCAACATCGAGATCAACGTCCCGCCGCGGCGCCTCGCGGGCGACGGGCTCGCCGGCTTCGAGGACCAGGTCCGCGCCAGCCTCAACGCCGCCGAGGAGCACGCCGCGAGCGTCGACACCCGGCTCGCGATGATCGGCATCCTGCCGACGCTGCGCCGCGACCTGCTCACCCCCGACGTCCTGTCCGCGAACCCGCGCTACGCGCTGCTCAACGAGCAGATCTTCGCGGCCCGCGGCGAGGACCTCCTCATCGCCATCGACGGCGTCGAGCGCCTGCACGTCCGCTGCGACTCGATCGCCCCCGAGGCGGCCTGCACCAGCGTCCAGTTCCACCTGCAGGTCAGCCCGCAGCAGTTCGCCGCGCACTGGAACGCGGCCCAGGCCATCGCCGGCGTCCAGGTCGCTCTCGGCGCCAACGCGCCCTTCCTCTTCGGCAGCGAGCTGTGGCGCGAGACCCGCATCCCGCTGTTCGAGCAGGCCACCGACACCCGCGCCGAGGAGCTCAAGTCGCAGGGGGTGCGCCCCCGCGTCTGGTTCGGCGAGCGCTGGATCACCTCGATCTTCGACCTCTTCGAGGAGAACGTCCGCTACTTCCCGTCGCTGCTGCCCATCTGCGAGGACGAGGACCCGATCGCCGTCCTCGACGGCGGCGGCGTCCCGAAGCTCGGCGAGCTCCGCCTGCACAACGGCACCGTGTACCGCTGGAACCGCCCCATCTACGACGTCGTCGACGGCAAGCCGCACGTGCGGGTCGAGAACCGGGTCCTCCCCGCCGGCCCGACCGTCGTGGACAGCATGGCCAACGCCGCGTTCTATTTCGGCCTCGTGCGCCGCCTCGCCGAGCAGGACCGCCCGGTCTGGACCCAGATGTCCTTCGGTGCCGCCGAGGAGAACTTCCACACCGCGGCCCGCCACGGCATCGACGCTTCCTTGTTCTGGCCCGGCCTCGGCGCGGTCCCCGTCACCGAGCTCGTCCTGCGCCGCCTGCTGCCCATGGCCCGCGAAGGCCTCGACGGGTGGGGCGTGGACCCCTCCCACCGCGACCGCCTGCTCGGCATCATCGAGCAACGCTGCCTGACCGCCCGCAACGGCGCCACCTGGCAGGTCGAGACCGTCCACCGCATCGCCGGCGCCGGCCAGATCGACCGCGACGACACCATGCGCAAGCTCCTTGAGGAATATCTCCCACGCATGCACTCCAACGTCCCGGTCCACGAATGGTGAAGCCGCCTCTGCGAATTTCTCACCTCGATGAGCCCGTCCACGAATGGTGATCGCACACTGGACCCCGTGACGAGTTCGGACGGGCAGCTGCGGGTCGCGGTCGACGGCGCGGTGGCGACGATGGTCATCGACAACCCCGGCAAGCGCAACGCGATGACCGCGGCCATGTGGCGGGCCGTGCCGGCGCTGCTGGAAGGGCTTGCCGCTGACCCGGCGGTCAAGGTCGTGGTCGTCGAGGGGGCGGGCGGCACCTTCTGCGCCGGTGCCGACATCGGCGACGCCGCGGCCATCGCCGCAGACGGGGAGGACAGCGTCGCCGTCCGGGCCGAGCTCGCCCTCGCGGCCTTTCCGAAGCCGACGATCGCGCGCATCGACGGGTTCTGTGTGGGCGGCGGATGCCAGCTGGCGGTCGCCTGCGACCTGCGGTTCGCCGCCGACGACAGCCGCTTCGGCATCACGCCGGCGAAGCTCGGCATCGTCTATCCGGCGTCGACGACCCGGCGGCTGGTCGCGCTCGTCGGCCCGGCCCGGGCCAAGCTGCTGCTCTTCACCGCAGAGCTGATCGACGCCGGAGCCGCCGAAAGGATCGGCCTTGTCGACGCCGTCGTCGCTCCTGGTCTCCTGGCCGCGTTGGTACGGGACACCGCCGCCACCATCGCTGCCCGCTCCCAGCGCAGTGTCCGAGCGGCCAAGTCCATCATCGACGGCCACGACCTCCCGCCGCGCCAGGACCCCGCCGAGATCGCGGAGGGCATCGCCGCCTTCAGGGAACGCCGCAGCCCTGCCTGGCCGGCCGAGGACATCGCAGACGCGTCGCAGGTCCGGTGAGGCCCCGACCGGCCGGACCCACGATCACACCGGCCGCGCGGGCGACCCCGTGCGGGCCGGCGAGGCGAGCACGGTCCCGGCCCCGCCGAAAGAATCGGCCTTGTCGACGCCGTTGAAGTGGACGATGCCGCGGATCGCCTCGGTGCCGATGTCAGGCATTGCGGAACACCCACACCCGCATCAGCACGAAGCGGAGCACCGTCGCGGTCAGGTTGGCGATCACGAGGACCAGCAGCTCCAGGGTCCGCGCCGTGGTGCCCACCAGGGCGAGGGAGCCCGACGTCAGCCCCAGGCCGAGCGCGAACAGCAGCAGGCCCTGCAGGTGGTGCCGCCCGGCGTGCGCGGCGCCCCGCACGGCGAAGGTCAGCCGCCGGTTGAGCGCCGTGTTGCCGACGGCGGTGATCAGCAGCGCCGCGAAGTTCGCCGCCTGCGCGCCGGCCAGCGGTCGCAGCAGCGCGAACAGCAGCAGGTACGCCGCCGTCGACACGACCCCGACCGCGGCGAAGCGCAGCAGCTGCGACGGCATCGCCGCCGGCACGCCCGCCGCCACGAGCGGCTCCCGGCCGAACTTCGAGCGCAGCGACTGCAGCGGCAGCGACCCGTTGAGCAGTCCCCGGCCCAGCCGGGCGATCCCGCGGAGGTCGGCGACGGCGGTGGAGACGATGTCGACGCGGCTGTCGGGGTCGTCGACCCAGTCGACCGGCACCTCGTGGATGCGCAGCCCGGCCCGCTGCGCCAGGACGAGCAGCTCGGTGTCGAAGAACCACCCGGTGTCCTCCACCAGCGGCAGCAGCTGCTCGGCGACGTCGGCGCGGATGGCCTTGAAGCCGCACTGCGCGTCGGAGAAGCCCACCTGCAACGTTCCGCGCAGCAGCAGGTTGTACGAGCGGGAGATGAACTGGCGCTTCGCGCCCCGCACGACCCGGGAGCCGGGCGCGAGCCTGGTGCCGATCGAGACGTCCGAGTGCCCGGACAGCAGCGGCGCGACCAGCGGCAGCAACGCGTTGAGGTCGGTGCTGAGGTCGACGTCCATGTAGGCCAGGACCTGCGCGTCGGAGCCGTCCCACGCGGCGCGCAGCGCCCGCCCGCGGCCCTTCTCGCTCAGGTGCAGCACCTCGACGCCGGGCAGTTCGCCGGCCAGGCCGGTGGCGACCGCGAGGGTCCCGTCGGTGCTGGCGTTGTCGGCGACCGTGACCCGAAAGGGATACGGGAACGTGGCCGTGAGGTGCGCGTGCAGCCGGCGCACGCACGGCCCGAGGTCGCGCTCCTCGTTGTACACGGGGACGACGACGTCCAGGACCGTGTTGACGGCCGGGGCGTCGGCGGTGGCTGCTGCGCGCGGGAACGTCGTTGTCGTCATGTCACCAAGGTCGGTTCCGTAGCTTCCGGCACCTTGTGGCGATCCTGTGCCCCGCCTGTGAAACGAAAAGGGCCGCCCCGATACCGGAGCGGCCCCTTTGCTCTCGGGACTACGACAGGTCGTACACGGTGATCCCGCCGACGGTCTGCGCGGTGTAGTTCGCCGCCACCCACGCGGCGATCTCCGCGCTGATGCTGCTGCCGCCGTTGCTGCGCCCGCCGACGCCGGCCCCGCCGATGAAGTAGTGGATCTTCCCGTCGGCGACGTACCGCTGGAACTGCGCGAGGCTCGGCGCGGGGTCGCTGCCGTTGAACCCGCCGATGGGCATCACCGGCAGTTCGGTCGCCAGCTGGTACCCGGAGGCGCTGTTGGACCCGACGGCCGCGCCGACCCAGGTGTACTGCGACGCGTTGTCCCGCAGCAGCGCCACCAGCTCGGCGCTGGGCGTGGTGGCGTTGAGCAGCCCACCCATGCCGCCACCACCCATGCCGCCGCCCCCGCCGCGCTGACCGCCACCGGGCATGGCACCGGGGCCGGGCATGGCACCGCCACCGGGCACGGCGCCGGGGCCGCCTGTGGTGCCGCCTGTGGTGCCGCCTGTGGTGCCGCCTGTGGTGCCGCCCGGTGCGAAGCCGCCGCCGTTGCGGAAGCCGCCGCCGCGGCCGCCGCCGAAGCCCGAACCGGCGACCGCCGGCCCCGCCGTGACGATGGATCCCGAGTGCGGCGTGGCGACCGTGTCCGCCGAATAGGCGACCGGACCGGCGAGCAGCGCGAACAGCGCCGCCGCCGCGGCCACGATCCCGGCCCGCTGGGCGAGCCGCGCCCCGAACCGCTGGCCGACCAGCAGCACCACCGCGCCGGCGGCGCCGGCCAGCAGGACCGCGATCCGCAGCCACGGGTGGAAGTCGGTGGCGCGGGAGAGCAGGACGTAGGACCAGACCGCGCTGACCGCGACCGTCGCGGCCAGGGTGAGCAGCGCGAAGAGGTCCCTGCGCCGGCGCCACAGCGTGCCCGTGCCCATCGCGACCAGCGCACCGATCGCCGGCGCCAGGGCCACCGTGTAGTAGTCGTGGAAGATGCCCTGCATGGTGCTGAAGACGACGGCGGTCACCACCAGCCAGCCGCCCCACAGGACGTAGGCCGCCTTTCTCGTCGACCAGACCAGGCCCGCGACCAGGAAGATCAGCGCCGCCGGCAGCAGCCACGAAGCCTGCCCGCCGGTCTGCCCGTCGAAGAGCCGCGACCAGCCGGTCTGGCCCCACCCGCCGCCGTTGCCACCACCACCACCACCACCGCCTCCTCCGACGCTGCCGGTCTCGTTGCCCGTGATCCTGCCGAGGCCGTTGTACCCGAGGGTGAGCTCCAGGATCGAGTTGGTCTGCGAGCCGCCGACGTACGGCCGCCACGACGCGGGCGTCAGCTCGACGACCGCCACCCACCAGCCCGCGGAGGCGACGAGCGCCGCGCCGGCGATCAGCAGCTGGACGAGCCGCCGCCCCCACCCGGTCGGCGCGAACAGCAGGTACGCCAGTGCGAACGCCGGCACCACCAGCAGCGCCTGCAGCATCTTGGTCAGGAAGCCGAAGCCGACACTGCTCGCGGCGAACACCAGCCACCACGTGCTGCCCCGCTCCAGCGCCCGCACCATGCCGTACACGCCGGCGACGAGCAGCAGCATGAGCAGCGCGTCAGGATTGTTGAACCGGAACATCAGCGTGGCGATCGGCGTGGTCGCGAGCACCGCCCCGGCGAGCAGCCCGGCCGCCGGCCCGTGCCACCGGCGGACCGTCAGGTACAGCACCCAGACGGTCGCCACCCCGATCAGCGCCTGCGGCACCAGAATGCTCCACGAGCTGAGCCCGAAGATCCGCACCGACAGCCCGGTCACCCACAGCGCGGCGGGGGTCTTGTCGACGGTGATGAAGTTCGACGCGTCCGACGAGCCGAAGAACCACGCCTTCCAGCTCTGCGACCCGGCCTGCGCCGCCGCCGCGTAGAACGCGTTGCCCCACCCCGACGCGCCGAGGTTCCACACGTACGCCACCAGCGTCCCGGCGAGCAGCACCCCCAGCGCGGGCCGCACCCACACCGGGTCCCGCGGCGGCGACTCTGTGGGCGCATCGGCAGTGGCATCGGGCCGGGCAAGCGTCGTCGTCATGCCCCGAGACTGCGACCCGCCCCTGCCAGCACCTTGCACCTCACCTGTGCGCCACCTGTGAGTCCGGCGCGCTACCGGGGCAACGGGACCTCCGACCAGACGGCGGACGGGCCGGGGGCGGTGGCGAAGTCGTAGCGGGCGCCGGTGGGGGAGAGGGCGACCAGGGTGGCGGAGCCCGAGCCGTACTCCAGGCCGTCGAACTCACGGTGCACGATCAGCGGGCGCGGGGCGGCGCCGGTGAAGGTGCCGCCGGACAGCAGCGGGACCCAGTCGCCCCAGGCGTCCTGGGTGGGGGTCCCGGGTCGCAGGGACGGGGTGGCGGCGGCGCGCAGCGGGGCGAAGTCGTTGACGTCGACGCCCTGGTTGACGATCACGTGGTCGCCCGGGGGAAGGGCCTGTTCGGTGAGTTCCGCGCCGTTCCAGGACAGGACGGTGACGGCGGTGGGCGTCGCGCGCACCAGATGGAAGGCGTCGAACCCGGAGAAGTCCGCCGGCAAGGGGTCGAGCGCCAGGGTGCCCCTGGTCGGGCGGTCGCCGAGGGGCGGCAGCGGCGGGAAGCCGTTGAGCAGCGCGGCGACGGAAGGGGCGACCGGGTCGACGGCCAGCCAGGTGCCGCCGCCGGTGCTGTCGCGGCCCCCGAAGCGGCCGGGCCAGTGCTCGGCGGGCGGCTCCCAGGGGCGGGCCAGGTACTCGTCGCGGATCGCGGCCAGCAGGACGGGCCAGGTGGCGGCGGGGTCGAAGCGGAGGAGCACGGTGCACATGCGGGGAAAGGTTATGCCTGTCCGAGCTGCGGCACCCGTGCGGTCAGCCAGTCGGCGAACTCGTCGGCGGGCAGCGGCTTGGAGATGAAGTAGCCCTGGACCAGGTTGCAGCCTTCCTGACGCAGGTGGTCGAGGGTCTGTTCGTCCTCGACGCCTTCGGCGACGACCTCCAGGTCGAGGGCGTGTCCGAGTTGTACGGCGGAGCGCACGACCGCCCGGTCGCGGTGGTCGACGGCGATGCGCTGGACGAACGACTTGTCGATCTTCATCTCGTGGATGGGGAGCTCGCGGAGACGGCCGAGGGAGGAGTACCCGGTGCCGAAGTCGTCGATGGCGAGCTTGACGCCGAGCGCGTGGAGCCGGTCGAGGGTCACGAGGCTGCCGGCGGGATCGTCCATGATGCTGCTCTCGGTGATCTCCAGGGTGAGGGCGCTGGCCGGTACACCCGCCTGACCGAGCAGACGGGCGACGATGTCGGGCAGGTCGGCCTCCTGCAGGCTGTTGGGCGACAGGTTGACCGCGACGTGCATGTCGTGCCCCATGCGCCGCCACGAGGCGCAGCGGCGCAGCGCGACCTCCAGCACGTGCAGCGTCAGCGGCCGGATCAGGCCGGACGTCTCGGCGAGCGGGATGAACTCGTCCGGCGGGACGAAGCCGTGCGCGGGGTGGTGCCAGCGGGCGAGGGCCTCGGCGCCGCGGACGACGCCGGTGGCGGTCTCCAGTTTCGGCTGGAAGACGACGACGAGGTCGTGGCGCTGGATGGCTTCCCGCAGGTCGGCGACCATGGCGAGGCGGCGGGGGCTGTTGCGGTCGTCGTCGGCCTGGTAGACGCGGACCCCGGTGCGGGTGGTCTTGGCGACGTACATGGCGACGTCGGCCCGCTGGATGAGGGTCTTCGCGTCGTGGCCGTGCTCGGGTGCGAGGGCGATGCCGATGCTGACGCGGGCGTTGAGGCGCAGGTGGCCGATGGCGATCGGCTGCTCCATGGCGGCGGCGAGGTCGTCGCCGATCGCCACGGCGACCTCCCGGGTGCGGATGCCGGGCAGCAGGACGGCGAACTCGTCGCCGCCGAAGCGGGCGACGGTGCCGCGGTCGCCGAGGCGGCCCTGGAGCCGGTCGCCGACCTGCCGCAGCAGCGTGTCGCCGATGTCGTGGCCGAGTGCGTCGTTGACGTCCTTGAAGCGGTCGAGGTCCATGAGCAGCATCGCGACCGGGGTGCCCTGGGAGCGCAGCGCGTCGGTGAGCGACTGGAAGCGCTGCCGGTTGGGCAGGCCGGTCAGCGGGTCGTACAGGGCCAGATGCTCCTTCTGCGCGACCTCCTGCCGCAGCTCGTCCAGGAGCCTGGCCTTGGTGAGGGAGAGGCTGGCGTGGTTGGCGAGGGCCTGGAACAGCCGGACGTGCCGATCGCCGAAGGTCGGGATGTCCGGGAGGCTGTCGGCGACGAAGAGCACGCCGGTGGCGCCGCCGCTGAGCGGCACAGGCACCGCGATGCCGTCGACGATGGATCCGACGACGCGGCTGCCCTTGGCGACCAGGACCGGGGTGCCGGTGCGGGCGGGCTGCCACCACGCCGTCTCGGGCAGGGCGTCGACGACGGTGGTGTCGAGCTGGTGCCGGCCGTGCATCCGCATCCGGATCTGGGTGCCGTCCGGCCCGGGCATGATCAGTTCGGCGCGTTCGGCGCGGAGCTGGTCGCGGGCCTGCTCGAGCACGATCCGGGCGACGCCGCCGGTGTCCAGGACACCGTCGAGGGACCGGGTGAAGGCGTAGAGGTCCTCGACCTGCGCGTGGCCCTGGCTCTGGCTGACGTAGGAGCGGTACGCCAGGTACGTGACCGCCGAGACGATCGCGAGCAGGGCGATCGACCGCGGGTCGCGGTCGATGGCGAGGGTGCTGATCAGGCCGATGCTGGTGGTGATCGTGACGAGCGGCAGGCCCTGCAGCGCGCTCGGCAGGCGCTTCCACTCGCTCGGGTCGTCGTGCAGCGCGATGACGGCGGTGACGAGGACCGCGGCGACGACGTCGGAGAAGAGCATGACGATCAGGATGTAGAGCCACTGCACCGGGCCGACGTCGGTTGGTGCCGGGCCGGCGAGGGCGCGCAGCATCACGGACGCGGCGGTGGTCTGCACGCCGAGGAGGGCGACGTTGAAGCCGAGCTTCACGCCGCGCTGGCCGCGCAGCACGACGAGGCCGAGGCCGCCGCCGAGGAGCCGGACGGCGAGCAGCAGGGTCGGGTCGACCGCGAGCAGACCGAGGACCATCGGGATCTCGCTGAGGCTCATCGCGTGGCCGCCGCGGCGGACCCGGATGTGCACCGCGAAACCCTCGGTGACCGCGAACGCGGCCCCGAGCAGGATCAGCGGCAGGGCATCGGGGTCCGACGGCAGTCCGCCGTGCTGGACGCGCAGGCCGTGCGCCGCGATGGTGGCGACGCCCAACCAGAGGCTGAGCGCCGCCACCCGTGCGTCCGGGCGCTTCCACGCAGGTGCTTTCTTCATGACCGTCCCGGAATCGCCCTTTGCCCGAGGGTTTCTGCCTTCGTGCCGGTTACTGCCAGACGGCGTCTGACCAGTAGCTTCCACTCCAAGTTCGGCCGCTCCACGTGCTACCTGACCAAGTTCGGCCACTCCATGTGCGGCCGTCCCACACTGCGCCGCTCCAGGTGCGCCCGCTCCAGGTGCGCCCGGCCCAGCTGTTGCCGGACCAGCCGACCGCGACCCAGCTGCGCCCGGTCGTGGTGTTGCCGCCCAGCGAGGTGCCCGTCCAGGTCGCGCCGTTCCAGGTGCCGCCGGTCCACGCGGTGCCGGCGGTCGCCGACCTCGCCCAGTTCGCGGCGGTCCACGGCCGGCCCATGATGTCCTTCTCGCCGGTCAGTTCGGCCCCGGTGACCGGGTCCGCCACGTGTGCGGAGCCCCGGGAGGCCTCCAGGGTGCCCGTGCCGGTCGTCGACGCCCACGTCTGCGTCGCGTTGGTGGGGGTCGGCGCCTCGATCGCCTTCTTGATGTTGAGCTGGCCGGAGCCCCGGCCGAGGACGTCCCCGGCGCTCATCGTGTCGGCGGTGCTCACGAGGAGCTTTTTGACCTGGTCGGGGGTCAGGCCGGGCCGCTGCTGCAGCAGGAGCGCCGCGGCACCGGACGTGATGGCCGCGGCCTGCGAGCTGCCGCTGCCCCGGAAGTACCGGCCGGTCGTGTCGCCGGGGACGAGCCCGGTGGGGTAGTTGACGTCGACGTAGGCGCCCGGGTCCCGCAGGCCGACGATCGAGCGACCGGGTGCGGTCAGGTCGGCGGTCCGGGTGGTGTTTCCGCGGGTACTGAAGTCGGCCAGGACATCGTCGGACCGGGAGTCGGTGCCCTTCGAGTCGGCGGCGCCGACCGCGATGACATACGGGTTGGCCGCCGGCATCGACAGCGCGGTGCGGGTCTTGCCGTCGTTGCCGGCGGAGACCACGACCGTGATGCCCTTCTTCCAGGCCGCCTCGACCGCGTGCGACAGCGGGTCGAGCTTCGCGTCCTGGTAGCTGTCCGTGCCGAAGGACAGGTTCAGTACCTTGATGTTCAGGCCCGGGTCGTTGCGGTGCGTGACGACCCAGTCGATGCCGGCGATGACCTGCGAGACGTCGGTGGCGCCGTCGGCGGTGGCGACCTTGACGCTGATCAGCGTCGAGGTGGGTGCCATGCCGGTGAAGTTGGTCGGCGAGTCGACGGTCCGGAAGTTGGTGCCCGGGTCGCGGCCGGCGATCAGCCCGGCCATGTGCGTGCCGTGCCCGAACGTGTCGACGTAGCGCAGGTTGGCCGCCTGCGACTCGAACGACAGGTCGGGGCCGTTGATGATCCGGGCCGGATCGTTGAGGCCCACGACCGGCGTGACGCCGGAGTCGATCAGGGCGATGCCGACGCCGGTGCCGCCGATCGGCCTGCCACCGGCGTCGTCCGTCTTCCACACGTCCAGCGCGCCGGTCGCGCGCACGACGCTGAACATCGAGTTGGCGTCGCCGTCGGCGCGCCATCGCTCGGCCTGGAGGGCCACCTCGCCGTCAATGGTCACGGACCGCACGCCTGGTGCGGCCCTCAGCGCGGACAGTTGCGTATCCGGTATCTCGGCCGTGAAGCTCTCCACGATCGACAGGGCCCGGCCGACCGTCCCGCCGGCGCGGCCGACCGCACGGGCGGCCGCGCCGGCGTCGTCATAGGCGACGATGACGCGGGTCATATGGTCGGCGGCCGACACCGTCGGTGGCGCGGCGGCTGCCGGCACGCTCGGGACGGCCACACCCGCGATCGTGACGATCGCTGCTGCGGCGGCACCCAGTGCGCTCCGGTGACTGCTTGGCATTCGGTCCCCTTCCATGGGTCGACGACTCGCCGTGATCCATGGTTCAGCAGCCCGTAGCGCAGCGTTGTCACCAGGTCGGACACTCTTCGCTGATCAGACCTTACGCAGAGTGCCGCCCGTCACGTTGTGAGGTCGAACAGCATGCAGCTCGACGTGGCGTGCGCGACCATCCCGCCGCGCGAGTCGGTGATCACGGCCTGTGCGAGGGCGGTCCGCCGGCCCTTGGACAGCACGGTTCCCTCGCAGGTCAGCGTGCCGGAGGCGATCGACGCGGGGCGCAGGAACTTCGTCGTGAGGTCGAGGGAGGTGTACCCGACGCCGACCGGCAACGTCGAGTGCACGGCGCAGGCCGCGGCCGTGTCGAGCAGTGTCGCCAGGACGCCGCCGTGCACGCTGCCCAGCGGGTTGTAGTGGAACTCCTGCGGCTCCAGCGTGACGACGACCCTGCCCGCTTCGGCCTCGATCCGCCCGGCGCCCAGCAGGTGCGTGATCGGCGGGGCGGGCAGCTCGCCGCGGGCCATCGCCTGGAGCAGCTCCAGGCCGCTGCGCCGGCCGACCTCGGCCGCGTTGAGCATCGGGTCGGACCAGGTGAACGTGCGGCTACGGAGCTCGTCCTGAGTCTGCGTCATGGACGCAGCCTGGTTGACCCGGCCTGGATCTGTCAACCAGACCCAGGTGCGGTTAGCCTGGCGGCATGAGCGGGCAGCGGAGCGGCTCGGGCCGCTCATCATGTGACAGTTCTGGCTCAGGTCGACGCCGGAGCGCAGCGGAGGTGGCGGCGTGAGCGGGCAGCGGAGCGGCTTGGCCCGCTCATCATGTGACAGTTCTGGCTCAGGTCGACGCCGGAGCGCAGCGGAGGTGGCGGCATGAGGCCAGCAGCATTGGAGTGGTCGGTCGACAACTGCACCATCGGCGCGGCGATGGCGATCCTCGGCGAGAGGTGGACCGTCGTGGTGCTGCGTGAGGTCTTCAACGGCATCCACCGCTTCGACGACATGCGGGAGCGCACCGGCATCCCCCGGCAGGTCCTCACCAACCGGCTCGGCATGCTCGTCGACAACGGCGTCCTGCGCCGGGTGCCCTACCGGGAGCCGGGCTCGCGGGCCCGCGACGAGTACCGGATCACCGAGAAGGGCTTCGATCTGTACCCGTTGCTGGTCGCCGTGCGGGAGTGGGGCGACCGCTACCTGGCCGGCCCGGAGGGTCCGCCGCTGGAGACGGTCCACCGCGACTGCGGCGCGCCCGTGCACGCGGTGCTGGTCTGCGAGTCCGGCCACGCCGAGGTGCCCCCGCGCGACGTCGTGCCCCGCCCGGGCCGCGGCGCCCGCCGCCGGCTAGCGGTCGCCGATCGCGGCCAGTGACGCATTCCACAGGCGGGCGGCACGCTTCGGCGAGGTCGAGCGGGGCGTCGCGGCGAAGGGCTGCCGCAGGAAGTAGTAGCCGCCCGGGACCAGGTCGTCGGTGGGGGCGTCGGCGAGCCACAGCAGGGTGTCCGTGGCCCGCTGCGGGGACGTGAACAGCACCGGGATCAGCTTGCCGAGCATGAAGAGCGGGCTGGTGGTGGCGAACCGGCTGCGCACCAGGCCCGGGAAGAACGCCACCGGCAGGATGCCCAGCTTCGTCCAGCGGTGGGCGGCCTCGACGGTGAACAGGACGTTGGCCTGCTTCGAGGAGCCGTAGGCGAGCCAGCGGCTGCGGTGCCACAGCGAGTCGCGCAGCGGCCGGTCGACGTCCAGCACGCCCCACGCCTCGGCCAGGGACGCGGTCGTGATCAGCCGGGCCGGTGCCTGGAGACGGTCGAGCAGCAGGTGCGCCAGTTCGAAGCCCGCCAGGTGGTTGACCTGCAGGCAGGCCGGGCCGCGGAACAGCCCGCCGGCGTTGTTGACGAGCACGTCGATCCGGTCGCAGGCGTCGCGGAGCCGGTCGGCGGCCTCCCGCACCTGGGCCGGGTCGGCGAAGTCGGCCCGGATCGCGGCCGGATCCGCCGCTCCGGCCTGCCTGACCGCCTCCAGGGCGGCCGCCAGGCGCCCTTCGTGCCGGCCGAGGAGGATGACCCGGTCGCCGGCGGCCGCGAACCGGCGCGCGGCGGCGAGGCCGATGCCCGCGCTGGCGCCCGTGACGACAACGGTCCGCGTCACGGTTTCGCTCGCAGGTGGACGGCGGCGGTGTGGACCAGCCAGGCGGACACGCCCACCAGGGCGGCGCGCTCCATCAGGCCCGTGAACAGGCCGCGGCCGAGGAGCAGGATGCCGATCGCGGACAGGATCAGCGGAGGGAAGGCCAGCAGCACCCCGAGCCGCCCCGCACGGCGCAGCGTCGTGTTGTCGGGTTGCGTGGCGTACACCAGGATCGCCGACGCGAGCAGGAGCAGCGCACCGATCGCCCCGGCGGCGTGGATCAGGTCCCGCGGCTGCGGTGTCTCATACGGCGGCAGCGGACACCCGGGCGAACACGTGACCGAGCCGGACAGCGCCGCGAGCGGGGCGGCCAGGGCGATCGCCGCCGCGGCCACCCCGGCCGGGACGCACCGCAGCGCGGGAAACCCGTGCCGGGCGGTGTGCCGGGCCGGCACCGCCAGGAACGCCAGGGACGCCGCCAGGAGCAGCATGCTGACCCGGTAGAGCGTCGGGTGGGGTGCGCCGGCGACGCCGGACTCGCTCACATAGCGCCACGGCGCCGAGCCGGCGACGGAGAAGGCCAGCCCGGTCGCGCCGATCGCCGCGGTCGCGGTGGCGGCACCGGCGCACCAGCGGCGGGGGGAGGGCACCGGCCAAGCCTACGACGCAGTGGTGCGCGTGACGTCATTTCCATATTACGTCCATATACCTCCAGGGGGTATATGGGCAATCGACCAACATGTTTCGATGATGTGTCGATCTGCGAAAACGGTGAGTCTCGATGGCCCCGGGGTCTTCTCCCCATCCCGCAGACGCCCTACCGTCTGCATATGGATCTGGAGCTGCGGCATCTGCGGGTCGTATGCGCGATCGCGGACGCCGGCAGTGTCACCAAGGCCGCCTCCGTGCTCGGGCTCGCGCAGCCGGCGCTGACCGCACAGCTGCAGCGCATCGAGCGGGCCCTCGGCGGGCTGCTGTTCGAGCGGGACCGGCGCGGGGCGCGGGCGACACCGCTGGGCGAGCTGGTCCTGGCGCGGGCGCGGGTGCTGCTGCCGGCGGTGAAGGGCCTGCAGGACGAGGCGACCCGGCTGGCCAGCACGAAGGACCGCGCGGGGCGGTACCGGATCGGCGCGGTCAACGGCCCGATCCTCGGCGGCCTGGTCCACCGCATCAGCAGCAACCATCCCGGTGCCCAGGTCAGCACGCACGCGTCGTGGTCCGCCTCGGAGCTTGGCGACCAGGTCCTCGCCGGCAAGCTGGACTTCGTCCTGGTGGGCGCCTGCGGCGACGCGCCGCCCGCGACCGACAACGGGCTCGCCTGGCGGGTCGTGGCCGCGGATCCGGTGTTCCTGCTGCTGCCGGAGGGGCACCGCCTCGCCGACCGTGACGAGGTCGACCTGGCCGAGCTCGCCGATGCCCAGTGGGTCGCCGCGCCCGGCGACGGCTGCTTCTCCTCGTGCCATGCGGCGGCCTGCGCCCGGGCCGGCTTCACGCCGAAGGTGCTCTTCGAGACCGAGGTCCGCGGCGCGATCGACCTCATCGAGTCCGGCGACGCGGTCGGGCTGTGCCAGGCGACGCTCCGGCCGATGGCGGGCCTGGCCGCGGTGCCGATCCAGGGTGCGCCGCTGCACTGGCGGCAGATGCTCGGCTGGCTGCCCGCCGGTCCCGCCGCGGACGTCGCGGGGCAGGTCTGGGCGTATGCGATCGAGGCGTACGCCGACGCGGTGCGCAAGAACGACCGGTACACGGCCTGGCTGGGCCGCCACCCCGACAGAAGAGGGCTGGCCCTGTAGGACCAGCCCTCTTACGGTTTCGCCTGATCAGCCGGTGAAGGTCGCCGTGATCTGGGTGAACTGCCAGTTGTTCTGGGCGATGCCGCTGCAGTTGGACACGACGCCGCCGCCGGGGCAGGGGCGGTCGCGGTTGACGGACCAGAAGGCGAGCCGGGCGAGGTGCTTGGACTGTGCCCAGTCGCGGATCTGCTGCCAGTAGGCGACGGAGGTCAGTTCCTGCTGGTCGGAGAGGCCGTTCATGCCGGAGATGCCCATGTGCCGGTAGGCCTGGTCGTCGGTCCAGCCGAAGGCGGTCTTCAGCATGGTTTTGAGGCCTTCGGAGGCGCTGACGGTGCTGTTGTACATGTTGGCGCCGCCGCCGAAGTCGAACGGCATGATGGTGAAGACGTCGATGTTGGCGCCGGTGGACGCGGCCCGGTTGATGAGCTGCTGGGCGTAGTAGCCGGGGCCGGTCGTCGCGGTGCCGAACGTGATGATGGTCTTCAGGTTCGGGTTGTTCTGCTTGACGATTTTCAGGGCGTCGACGATCCGGTTGCGGACCGTGTCGTTCTCGAACTCGTCGGTGTTCTCGATGTCGATGTCGATCGCTTTGAGGTTGTAGGCGTTGATCACCGTCTGGTAGGCGTTGGCGAGGGCCTGCGGGGTGGAGCAGTTCGGGCCGAGTTTGTTGCCGCTCCAGCCGCCGAACGACGGGATGACGTCGCCGCCGCCGGCGCGGACCTGGTTGATGACGGTCTGGTCGACGCCGCCGGTCAGCGGGCGGCTGCCGTCCCATGCCGGGGTGCAGCCACCGCTGGAGAGCACGAACGCGAGCGTGAACCATCGGACACCGGTCGCTGACTGGATCGTCTGCGGGTTCGGCGGGTCACCCCACTGGTACAGGTACGGCGCGGCCTGCATCCCGCTCGG